>JAICTR010000363.1 GCA_025936275.1 Burkholderiales bacterium | reverse complement strand
GCGGCGCGCGTGCTCTGGGCCGCCGAAGTGCCCGATGATTTCCACGCACGCTACGCGGCGCGCTCGCGCACCTATCGCTACGTCCTGCTCGATGCGCCGGTCGCGCCCGCAATCCTGCGCGGGCGCGTCGGCTGGTTCCATCGCCCCCTCGACATCGCCGCGATGCAGGAGGCGGCACGCGCGCTCCTCGGCACGCACGACTTCACCTCTTTTCGCGATGCGCAGTGCCAGGCCAAGTCGCCGGTGCGCGACCTCATCGAGGCCACCGTGTCGCGCACGGGACCGCTCGTCGCGTTCACCTTTCGCGCCAACGCATTCCTGCACCACATGGTGAGGAACATCGTGGGCGCGCTGGTGTACGTGGGCGCGGGACGCGAGGCGCCGGCCTGGATCGCCACGCTCCTCGAGGCCCGCGATCGCCGCCTCGCGGCGCCGACCTTCATGCCGGATGGCCTTTACCTCGCCGGCGTCGAGTATGATCCGGCGCTCGGCCTGCCTCCTTTCCCTCCGCATCCCCTCCTCGATTGCCCGGCATGAGACGCACGCGCGTGAAGATCTGCGGCATCCGCGAGCGCGAGCATGCGCAGGTCGCGGTGGAGGCGGGTGCCGATGCGATCGGGCTGGTGTTCTACGCGCCCAGCCCGCGCTACGTCGAGCGCGAGGCCGCCGCGGAAATCGCGCGTTCGCTGCCCGCGTTCGTCTCGGCGGTGGGCCTCTTCGTGGATGCGGGCGAGGCGGACATCCGCCGCGTGCTCGACGCGGTGCCGCTCGACATCCTTCAGTTCCACGGCGACGAGCCGCCGGAGTTTTGTGCGGGCTTCGGCAGGCCCTACGTGCGCGCCGTGCGGATGGAGCCGGGGACCGATTTGCTAGAATATGCACGCCGGTTCTCGAAGGCGAAGGCGCTGCTCCTCGATGCGCATTTGCCGGGAACGCCGGGCGGCACCGGGCTCACGTTCGACTGGAAGGCGATCCCCGCCGGTTTCCCGATGCCCGTCATCCTCTCCGGCGGCCTGGACGCGGCCAACGTCGCCCAGGCGGTGCGTGAAGTGCGGCCCTGGGCCGTGGACGTCTCGAGCGGCGTCGAGTCGGCCCGCGGCGTCAAGGATCCGCGGAAGATCGTCGAATTCATTCGGAGCGTGCGACGTGAAGATGCAGGGCAACCCTCCTGACTGGGAGCGTTATTCGCTTCCGGATGCCGCGGGCCACTTCGGCCCCTACGGCGGTGTCTTCGTCGCGGAGACGCTGCGCGCCGCGTTGGACGAGCTCACGCTCGCCTACAGCGCGTGCCGCGAGGATGCGGCGTTCCGCCACGAGCTCGAATCGGAGCTGAAGCACTTCGTCGGCCGCCCGAGTCCCGTGTACCACGCGAAGCGGCTCTCGGAGAAGCTCGGCGGCGCGCAGATCTACCTCAAGCGCGAAGACCTGAACCACACCGGCGCGCACAAGGTGAACAACACCGTGGGCCAGGCGATGGTCGCGCGGCGCATGGGAAAGCCGCGTGTGATCGCGGAGACCGGCGCGGGACAACACGGTGTCGCCGCCGCCACCGTCGCCGCGCGCTACGGCATGGAATGCGTCGTGTACATGGGCGTGGAGGACGTCGCGCGCCAGGCGCAGAACGTCTACCGCATGAAGCTCCTCGGCGCGACCGTGGTGCCCGTGGAAAGCGGCTCGAAGACGCTCAAGGATGCGTTGAACGAGGCGATGCGCGACTGGGTGACCAACGTCGAGAACACGTTCTACATCATCGGCACTGTCGCGGGCCCGCATCCATATCCGATGATGGTGCGCGACTTCAACTCCGTGGTCGGGCGCGAGTGCATCACGCAGGTGCCGGAGCTCGCGGGACGGCAACCCGACGCCGTTCTCGCCTGCGTGGGCGGCGGCTCCAATGCGATGGGCATCTTCCACGCCTACATTCCGCACGAGGGCGTGAAGCTCATCGGCGTGGAGGCGGGGGGCCTCGGGCTCGAGACCGGCAAGCACGCGGCGTCGCTCTCGGCCGGCTCGCCCGGTGTGCTGCACGGTAACCGCACCTACCTCATGCAGGACGAGAACGGCCAGATCCAGGACACGCACTCGATCTCCGCGGGCCTGGACTATCCGGGTGTCGGTCCCGAGCATGCGTGGCTCAAGGACACGGGGCGCGCGCAGTACTTCGCGGTCACCGACGACGAGGCGCTGCAAGCGTTCCACGCGCTCTGCCGCCTCGAAGGCATCATCCCCGCGCTCGAATCGAGCCATGCCGTCGCGTACGCGATGAAGATCGCGCCCACCCTGGCGCGCGACAGGATCCTCCTCGTGAACCTCTCCGGCCGCGGCGACAAGGACATGCACACCGTCGCCAAGGCTTCGGGCATCGTTCTCTGATGAGCCGCATCGACGCCGCGTTCGCGAAGCTGAAATCTCCCTCTCCCTTGGGAGAAGGGCGGGGAGAGGGTCGCGGCTCCCGCTCCGCCCTCATCCCCTTCGTCACCGCCGGCGATCCCTCACCCGACCACACCGTGCCCGTGATGCACGCGCTGGTGAAGGGCGGCGCCGATGTGATCGAGCTGGGCGTGCCTTTCTCCGACCCGATGGCCGACGGCCCCGTCATCCAGCGCTCCTCGGAGCGTGCGTTGAAGCACGGCGTGTCGCTGCGCGGCGTGCTCGCGATGGTCGCGGCATTCCGCAAGCGCGATTCGGCGACGCCCGTCGTGCTGATGGGCTACGCGAACCCGATCGAGCGCATGGGGCTCGCGGCCTTCGTCGCCGCGGCGCGCGAGGCGGGCGTCGATGGCGTGCTGATCGTGGACTACCCGCCCGAGGAGAGCGCCGACTGGCTCGCCGCGCTCGAAGGCTCGGGCATCGATCCGATCTTCCTTTTGTCGCCCACCTCGAGCGAAGCGCGCATCGCAGCCGTCGCGCGGCTCGCCAGGGGCTACATCTACTACGTGTCGCTCAAGGGCGTGACGGGCGCCGCGCACATCGATACGCGCGACGTCGAGTCGATGCTCGCGCGCATCCGCAAGCAGACGAAGGTGCCGGTGGGCGTGGGCTTCGGCATCCGCGATGCCGAGACCGCGCGCCGCATCGCCGCCGTGGCCGATGCCGTCGTGATCGGCAGCCGCGTCGTGCAGGAAGTGGGCGAGGGCGCCGCCGAAGGCGCCGCCGATCGCGCCGCGCGCCTGCTCGCCGAATTCCGCCGCGCGATGGATGCGGATCCCCGATCGCTGCCTGCCGTCGCAGGCGCCGAGGACGACGGCAGATGAGCTGGT
>JAICTR010000248.1 GCA_025936275.1 Burkholderiales bacterium | reverse complement strand
ATAATCGAAGCTTTGCCCCGCCGCTCCCGATGCTCACCTTCCAGCAACTGGTCCTTCGCCTGCAGCAGTACTGGGACCGCCAGGGCTGCGCGATCCTCCAGCCCTACGACATGGAAGTCGGCGCCGGGACCTCGCACACGGCCACGTTCCTGCGCTCGCTGGGTCCGGAGCCGTGGCGCGCCGCGTACGTGCAGCCCTCGCGCCGTCCCAAGGACGGCCGCTACGGCGAGAACCCGAACCGCCTGCAGCACTACTACCAGTTCCAGGTGGTGCTGAAGCCTTCGCCGCCGGAAATCCTCGATCTTTACCTCGGATCGCTCTCGGCGGTCGGCTTCGACCTCGCGCGGAACGACATCCGCTTCGTCGAGGACGACTGGGAGAATCCCACGCTCGGCGCGTGGGGCCTCGGCTGGGAAGTGTGGATGAACGGCATGGAGATCACGCAGTTCACCTACTTCCAGCAGGTGGGCGGGATCGACTGCAAGCCGATCACCGGCGAGATCACCTACGGGCTCGAGCGCCTCGCGATGTACCTGCAGGGCGTGGAGAACGTGTTCGACCTGGTCTGGACCGAGTGGGAGGAAAACGGCGCGAAGAAGCGCCTCACCTACCGCGACGTCTATCACCAGAACGAGGTCGAGCAGTCGGCGTACAACTTCGAGCACGTCGACAGCGCTTCCCTGTTTCGCCACTTCTCCGACCACGAGTCGATGGCGAAGCACCTCATGCAAGCGCAGCTCGCGCTTCCCGCTTACGAGCAGGTGCTCAAGGCGGCGCACACCTTCAACCTGCTCGACGCGCGCGGCGCGATCTCGGTGACCGAGCGCGCCGCGTACATCGGCCGCATCCGCGCGCTCGCGCGCGCCGTGGCGCAGAGCTATTACGAGTCGCGCGAGCGCCTCGGCTTCCCGATGCTCGCCAAGGATCTCGCCGCATGAGCGCGCCGCTGCTGGTCGAGCTCTTCTGCGAGGAGCTGCCGCCGCGGGCGCTGAATCGCCTGGGCGAAGCGTTCGCGCGCGGCATCGCGGACGGGCTCGCCTCGCGCGGCTTGCTGCAGCCCGGCGCATCGGTGCGCGCATTCGCGAGCCCGCGGCGCCTTGCCGCGCTCATCGAGGACGTGCGCGCCAGGGGCGAAGACCGGCCGGTGGAGGAGAAGCTCATGCCGCGCGCCGTCGCGCTCGATGCGAGCGGCAAGCCGACCGACGCGCTGCGCAAACGGCTCGCGAAGGCCGGACGCGCCGAGCTCGCCGATGCGCCGGATCTCGCGCTGGGCGCCGATCGCATCGAGCTTCGCAAGGAAGGCAACGCCGAGTACGCGTACCTGCGCATGATGGCGAAGGGCAGCGCGTTGCAAACGGCGCTGCAAGCGGCGCTCGAGGAAGCGATCGAGAAGCTGCCGATCCCGAAGGTGATGAGCTACCAGCTCGCCGACGGCGTCACGACCGTGAAGTTCGTGCGGCCGGCGCATGGTTTGGTGGCGTTGCATGGCGCCGAGGTGGTAGCCGTCCATGCGCTCGGACTCGAGTCGGATCGCATCACGCACGGCCATCGCTTCCAGGGCGCGCAGGACATTTCGCTCGCCAACGCCGGCGAATACGAGCCGCGGCTCGCGTCCGAAGGCGGCGTGGTGGCGGCGTTCGACGTGCGGCGCGAGAAGATCCGCGGCGAGCTCGCGCGCGCCGCCGGAGCGCTCGGCGCGAGCCTCGGCCCCGAGGAAAGCTACGCGGCGCTCCTCGACGAGGTGACGGCGCTGGTCGAGATGCCGACCGTTTATCCGGGCAGCTTCGAGGAGGCGTTCCTCGCCGTGCCGCCGGAGTGCCTGGTGCTCACGATGCGCCAGAACCAGAAGTACTTCCCGCTGTTCGACGCGGCGGGGCGGCTCTCCCATCGCTTCCTCATCGTGAGCAACATGCGGCTCGCCGATCCGGCGAACATCGTGCAGGGCAACGAGCGCGTGGTGCGGCCGCGGCTGGCCGATGCGCGCTTCTTCTTCGAGACCGACCGCAAGGTGCCGCTCGCCGATCGCGTGCCGCAGCTCGCGACGATCGTCTACCACGGCAAGCTCGGCACGCAGCTCGAGCGCGTGGAGCGCCTGCGGCGGCTGGCGACGCGCATCCAGGCGATGCTGCCGCGCGGCGAGAAGGGCCGGCCGTACGCCGATCGCGCCGCGCTCCTCGCCAAGGCGGACCTCGTGACGCTGATGGTGGGCGAGTTCCCGGAGCTGCAGGGCGTGATGGGCAAGTACTACGCCGAGGCCGACGGCGAGGAGCCGAGCGTGGTGCGCGCCATCGAGCAGCACTACTGGCCGCGCTTCTCCGGCGACGAGCTGCCGGTGGGCGATGTCAGCATCGCGCTCGCCCTCGCCGACAAGCTCGAGACGCTGGTCGGCATCTGGGGCATCGGGCAGCAGCCCACCGGCGACAAGGATCCCTTCGGGTTGCGCCGCGCCGCCCTCGGCGTGCTGCGCATCCTTTCCGAGAAACCCGAGGCGCGATCGCTCGACCTGGGCCGCCTGCTCGCCGAGACGGTCGGCGGATTCACGCCGGGCAAGCTCGCGGCCGACACGGCGGCGGGCGTGCACGGCTTCATGCTCGATCGCCTGCGCCCGATGCTGCGCGACAAGGGCTACGACGCCAACGAGATCGAGGCGGTGCTCGCCGATGCGCCGACCCACGTGCATCGCGTGTGGACCCGCATCGAGGCGGTGAAGGCGTTCCGCGCGTTGCCGGAATCCGCTTCGCTCGCCGCGGCGAACAAGCGCATCCGCAACATCCTTCGCAAGTCGGGGACTGGCGAGCGCGTGGCGCCCGAGCTCCTCGCGCAGGAAGAGGAGAAGCGCCTGCACGCGTCGATGGAATCGCTCGCGCCGCGCGTGGCCGAGAGCCTCGCGCGCGAGGACTTCACCGCGGCGTTGAAGGACCTCGCCGGCATCCGCGACGCGGTCGACGCCTTCTTCGACAAGGTGCTGGTGAACGCCGAGGACGAGCGCGTGCGCGCGAACCGGCTGGCGCTCCTCACCCAGCTCGGCACGCTGATGAACCGCGTGGCGGATATCTCGAAGCTCGCCGCATGAACGAAGACGTGGATTCCCTCGTGCGAGGGAATGACGAACCCACATGAAGCTCGCGATCCTCGACCGCGACGGCGTGATCAACTTCGATAGCGACCTCTACCTCAAGTCGCCGGCGGAGTGGCGGCCGATTCCCGGGGCGATCGAGGCGATCGCGCGCCTGAACCAGGGCGGCTACCGAGTGGCGGTGGCGACCAACCAGTCGGGCATCGGCCGCGGGCTCTTCGACATGGGCACGCTCAACGCCATCAACGACAAGATGATGGAGATGGTGTTCCGGCATGGCGGGCGCATCGACGCGCTCTTCTTCTGCCCGCACACGCCCGACGACGACTGCGGGTGCCGCAAGCCCCGCACCGGCATGCTGGAGGAGATCGCCGCGCGCTTCCACATCGATCTCAAGGGCGTGCCCTGCGTGGGCGACAGGTTGAAGGACCTGCAGGCGGCCGATGCGGTGGGGGCACAACCGATCCTCGTGCTCACCGGCAAGGGCCGCGCGGCGCGCGAGGCGGGGGGCTTGCCGCGCCGCACGCAGGTGTTCGACGACCTCGCCGAGGCTTCGCGCCACATCGTCGCCGCATGACCACGCTGCGCTCGGCGCTGTTCCTCGCGGGCGCGCTGATCCTCACTTCCATCTACGGCGTGCTGGTGCCGGTGTCGCGCGTGCTCGGCCGCAAGCAGCCCTTCATCCTGGCGCGCTCCTACACTCGCGTGATGCTGCGCTGGATCGAGGCGAGCATCGGCCTTTCGTACGAGGTGCGCGGCTGGGAGAACGTGCCGAGCGAGCCGGTGGTGGTGATGGCGAAGCACCAGTCGGCGTGGGAGACGCTCTTCCTCGAGGCGCGCCTGCCCGACCAGTGCTGGATCGTGAAGCGCGAGCTGCTGTGGCTGCCGTTCGTGGGATGGGGGCTGATGGCGGTGCGCTGCATCGCGATCGACCGCTCGAGCGGCATCGCCGCGCGCGAGCAGGTGGTGCAGCAGGGCGCGCGGCGGCTGAAGGAAGGCCTGTGGGTCACGATCTTTCCCGAGGGAACGCGCGTGGCACCCGGCAAACGCGGGCGCTACGGCATCGGCGGCGCGCTCCTCGCGACGCGCACCGGTGCGCCGATCCTGCCCATCGCGCACAATGCCGGGGAGTTCTGGCCGCGCTACGCGTTCCGCAAGCGCCCCGGTCGCGTGAAGGTGGTGATCGGGCCGCTCATCCGCACCGAGGGCCGCGACGCGGTGAGCGTGAACAACGAAGTGCAGGAATGGATCGAAGGGCAGATGCGCGTGATCTCGGGAAGGACGAATGGCGACGCGTGACCTGGTGTCGCGGGACCTGCGGCGCATGGCGCTCGGGACCGACCCCTTCGACTACGTGCTGGTGCGCCGGCGTGGGCGGCGCGGCGTCGGCCTCAAGGTGGACGAGAACGGGCTCACGGTGAGCGCGCCGTGCACCATGCCGCTCGCGCGCATCGAGGCGCTGGTCCGCGAGAGCGAGCGCTGGGTGCTGCGCAAGGTCGCCGAGTGGCGCAAGCGCCAGGTGCCGCAGGTGCGCGAGCTCGTGGCAGATCACGTAATCGACGAGCTCGGCGGGCGCCT
>JAICTR010000391.1 GCA_025936275.1 Burkholderiales bacterium | reverse complement strand
GAAGCACAGGTACGGATTCGCGGTCGGATCGGGGAAGCGCACCTCGACGCGCCTTCCCTTGGGGCTCGTCACGTACGGGATGCGGCACGAAGCGGAGCGGTTGCGCGCGGAGTACGCGAGGTTGATCGGCGCCTCGAAGTGCGGCACCAGGCGCTTGTACGAGTTGGTGCCCGGGTTGGTGATCGCGTTCAGCGCCTTCGCATGCTTGATCACGCCGCCGATGTAGTACAGCGCGAATTCCGAGAGGCCCGCGTAGCCATCGCCCGCGAAGAGGTTCTGCCCGCCCTTCCACACCGACTGGTGCACGTGCATGCCGGAGCCGTTGTCGCCGACGACCGGCTTCGGCATGAAGGTGGCGGTCTTGCCGTACGAGCGCGCCACGTTCCAGACCGTGTACTTGAGGATCTGCAGCCAGTCGGCGCGCTTCACGAGCGTGTTGAACCGGGTGCCGATCTCGCACTGGCCGGGAGCCGCGACCTCGTGGTGGTGGACCTCCACTTCCACGCCCTGCTCCTCGAGCGCGAGGCACATCGCGGAGCGGATGTCCTGCAGCGAATCGACCGGCGGCACCGGGAAGTAGCCGCCCTTCACCGGCGGCCGGTGGCCGAGGTTGCCGCCCTCCACCTTCGCATCGGTCGACCAGGGCGCTTCTTCCGAGTAGATCTTCACGAAGCTTCCCGACATGTCCACCTTCCACTCCACGGCGTCGAAGATGAAGAACTCGGGCTCGGGACCGAAGTACGCGATGTCGCCCAGGCCGGTGCTCTTGAGATACGCCTCGGCGCGCTTGGCGATGGTTCGCGGATCGCGCTCGTAGCCCTTGCCGGTCGACGGCTCGACGACATCGCACGTGAGCACGAGCGTGGGCTCGTCGAAGAACGGATCCATGCGCGCCGAATCCGCATCGGGCATGAGCAGCATGTCGGAGGCCTCGATGCCCTTCCAGCCGGCGATCGAGGAGCCATCGAATGCGTGCCCATCCTTGAACTTGTCCTCGCCGAACGACTTCGCCGGAACCGTGACGTGCTGTTCCTTCCCCCGCGTGTCGGTGAAGCGAAGGTCGACGAAGCGCACTTCGTTTTCCTTGAGGGTCTTGAAGACGTCGGCGACTGCCATGGCATTTCTCCTGTGAGGGGTCGGGGATGGGTGCGTCCGGGACGGCTCGCAACGAGCGGAGCGTTTAGCACGATGCGTGCCGCCATTCGGTGCATCTCAATGCATTGAACGGTAAAGCCTTCTACTTTCGGGCGGAGCGCGCTCGCACGAACATGGTGCGATCGGGCGGCAAGGCGCACCATGGTAGCGCATTCACTCGCCGGTCCAACGCCAAGGCGCCATACTATTAAAATTGGCGGCTGCGCGTCCCGCGGCTATGATGGCCGCGGCGTCCCCGCGAAGTCCCTCCAGCGAATTTCCCATGGATCGTTACGCCGTCATCGGCAACCCCGTGGCGCACAGCCTGTCGCCCACCATCCACGCGTGCTTCGCCGCGCAACGCGGCGAGAGCGTCGAATACGTCGCGCTCCGCGCGCCGCTCGATGGCTTTCGCGCGTTGGTCGAGCGCTTCTTCGACACGGGCGGGCGCGGCGCGAACGTCACGCTGCCGTTCAAGGGGGAAGCGTTCGAGCTCGCGCGGCACGCCTCGCCACGCGCACGCGAAGCCGGTGCGGCGAACTTCCTCGCGCTGCGCGACGGCCGCATCGAGTGCGACAACACCGACGGCGCGGGCCTCGTCGCTGATTTGCGCGACAACCTCGGCGTCGCGCTCGCGGGAGCGCGCATCCTGCTGCTCGGCGCGGGCGGCGCCGCGCGCGGCGCGATCGCGCCGCTGCTCGCGCAATCGCCGGCGCGGCTGGTGATCGCGAATCGCGATGCCGAGCGCGCTCGCGCGCTCGCCGAGCGCTTCGCCGACCAAGGGCTGCTCGCGGCATGCGGCCTCGCGGACATCCCGCGCGAACGCTTCGACGTGGTGGTGAATGCGACCTCGGCCTCGACGCTCGGCGCCCGGCTCGTTCTTCCCGAAGGCGTGCTGCGCGAGGGCGTCCTCGCCTACGACATGGCATACGGCGCGGCAGCCGCCGCGTTCCTCGCGCAGGCGCGCGCGAGCGGCGCCCGGGCCACCGACGGGCTCGGCATGCTGGTGGAGCAGGCCGCCGAGTCGTGGCGCTTGTGGCGAGGAAGCCGCCCCGATACGGCGCAGGTGCTCGCCGAGTTGCGCTCCGGGCGTCCGTGAAGAAGGCGTTGCGTTGGGCCGGATGGCTTGCGATCGCGGCGGCCGGCGCGTTCCTCGCGCTGCAGCTTTCCTATCTCGCGCGCGTGTGGTGGTGGCGCGACCATGATCCCGGCATGACCGCATTCATGGAGGCGCGCCTCGAGCAGATGCGGCGCGAGGATCCGCACGCGAGGCTTCGCCACGCCTGGGTGCCCTACGGGCGCATCTCCGCGAGCCTCAAGCGCGCCGTCGTGGTGGCGGAGGATTCGCGCTTCGTCGATCATGACGGCTTCGACTGGGAAGCGATCGAGAAGGCGCGGGAAAAGAACGTGAAGCGCGGACGTATCGTCGCGGGCGGCTCGACCATCTCGCAGCAGCTCGCCAAGAACCTGTTCCTCTCCGCTTCGCGCACGCCGTGGCGCAAGGGCGAGGAGGCGCTCATCACGGTGATGATCGAGCAGGCGATGGACAAGCGGCGGATCCTCGAGATCTATCTCAACGTCATCGAGTGGGGCGACGGCGTGTTCGGCGCCGAGGCGGCGGCGCGCCACTACTTCGGCGTGAGCGCGGCGGCGCTGGGGCCGGAGGCCTCCGCGCGCCTCGCAGCGATGGTCCCGAACCCGCGTTTCTACGACCGGCATCGCAGCACCCGGTGGCTCGAGCGGCGCACGCGCACCATCCTCGCGCGCATGCCGCAGGCGGAGCTGCCATGAGCGTCGCCACGCGCATGGAAGAGGCATCGCCGCAGGCGCT
>JAICTR010000356.1 GCA_025936275.1 Burkholderiales bacterium | reverse complement strand
TCGCGCACGTGCACCGCGAGAGCTGGCGCACGACATACGCGGGAATCCTTCCCGCCGATTTCATCGCGCAGCAGGCGGGATACCGCAGCCCCCGATCCTGGGCACGCCGCCTCGCCGCGCCGCTCGCCGAATCGGCGCACTTCGTCGCCGAGGCGGACGGCGAGATCGTGGGCTTCGCCTCGTGCGGCCCGGCGCGCCACCGCCTCGAAGGGCTCGAGTGCGAGATCTACGCGCTCTACGTGCTGCAGCCGTGGCAGCGCCGCGGCGTAGGCCGGGCGCTGGTGCGCGCCTGCGCCGCGCACTTCGTGCGCCACGGCCACTTCGGCTTCTACCTCTGGGTCCTCAAGGCGAACCGCGCGCGGCTCTTCTACGAGCGCATGGGCGGGGCGGAGCTGGGGGAAAAGCGCGAGCGCCTGGGATTGCACGCGTTCGCGGAACTCGCCTACGGCTGGCACGATCTGTCTGCTCTGATCGGCCCGTAAGGCGGCGCCGGGCGCCGCGCGCCCATGCGCTAAAATATCCGTTTCCCCGCGTCGCTTCCTCGCTGGAGCTCCCTCCATGACCGTCCGTGTCGCCATCAATGGTTACGGCCGCATCGGCCGCAACATCCTCCGCGCCCACTACGAGAGCCGGAAGTCGCACGACATCCAGATCGTCGCGATCAACGACCTCGGGCCACCCGAGACCAACGCGCACCTCACGCGCTACGACACCGCGCACGGCAAGTTCCCCGGCGAGGTGCAGGTCGAAGGCGATTCGATGGTGGTGAACGGCGACCGCATCAAGGTGGTCGCGCAGCGCGATCCGGCGCAACTGCCGTGGAAGGACCTGGGCGTCGACGTGGTCTACGAATGCACCGGCTTCTTCACGACCAAGGCCAAGGCCTCCGCGCACCTCACGGCCGGCGCGAAGAAGGTGATCATCTCCGCGCCCGGCGGCAAGGACGTCGACGCGACCGTGGTCTACGGCGTGAACGACAAGACGTTGAAGCCGGCCATGAGCGTGATCTCCAACGCTTCGTGCACGACCAACTGCCTCGCGCCGCTGGTAAAGCCGCTGCACGAGGCGATCGGCCTCACCCACGGGCTGATGACGACGATCCACTCCTACACCAACGACCAGGTGCTCACCGACGTGTTCCACGAGGACCTGCGCCGTGCGCGCGCCGCGACCATGTCGATGATCCCCACCAAGACCGGTGCCGCTTCGGCGGTGGGCCTGGTGCTGCCGGAACTGAACGGCAAGCTCGACGGTTACGCGATCCGCGTGCCGACCATCAACGTCTCGATCGTGGACCTCTCCTTCATCGCCGCGCGCGACACGAGCGTCGAGGAAGTGAACGAGGTGATGAAGAAGGCTTCGGAAGCCGGATCGCTCAAGGGCATCCTGGGCTACAACACCGCGCCGCTCGTCTCCGTGGACTTCAACCACGACCCGCGCTCGTCGATCTTCGACGCGACGCTCACCAAGGTCTCGGGCCGCCTCGTGAAGGTCTCGAGCTGGTACGACAACGAGTGGGGGTTCTCGAACCGCATGCTCGACGTGACGGTGGCGTGGATGGGCGCGAAGTAGCCGAGCCATGTGCGACTGGGTCCCCGCGTCCGCGAGGATGACGTGAAATGAAGATCCTGAAGATGGCCGACCTCGACCTCGCCGGCAAGCGGGTGTTCATCCGCGCGGACCTCAACGTGCCGCAGGACGACGCGGGACGCATCACCGACGACACGCGCATCCGCGCCTCGGTGCCCGGCATCCGGCTCGCGCTGCAGAAGGGCGCCGCGGTGATGGTGACCTCGCACCTCGGGCGCCCGAAGGAAGGCGAGTTCTCCGAAGCCGATTCGCTGGCGCCGGTCGCCGCGCGCCTCGGCGAGCTTCTCGGCCGCGAGGTGCCGCTGGTGCGCGACTGGGTCGGCGGCGTCGACGTGAAGCCGGGCGCGGTCGTGCTGCTCGAGAACTGCCGCTTCAACAAGGGCGAGAAGAAGGACGACGACGCGCTCGCGACGAAGATGGCGACGCTCTGCGACGTGTACGTGAACGACGCGTTCGGCACCGCGCACCGCGCCGAGGCGACCACGCACGGCATCGCGAAGCACGCGCCGATCGCCTGCGCGGGGCCGCTCCTCGCCGCCGAGCTCGAGGCGCTCGGCCGCGCGCTCGCGAACCCGAAGCGGCCGCTGGTCGCGATCGTCGCGGGCTCCAAGGTGTCCACCAAGCTCACCATCCTCGAGTCGCTCGCCGCGCGCGTGGACCAGCTCATCGTCGGCGGCGGCATCGCGAACACGTTCATGCTCGCAACGGGGCTGCCGATCGGCAAATCGCTCGCGGAGCCCGACCTCGCCGGCGAGGCGAAGAAGATCATGGCGATGATGCGGAAGCGCGGCGCCGCGGTGCCGATCCCCGAGGACGTGGTGTGCGGCCAGGTGTTCAAGGCCGGGACACCCGCGACCGTGAAGGCGGCGGCGCGGGTCGCGGCCGACGACATGATCCTCGACATCGGCCCCAAGACCGCGCAACGCTACGCGGCGATCCTCGCGAAGGCCGGCACGATCGTCTGGAACGGCCCGGTCGGCGTGTTCGAGTTCGAGGCCTTCGGCGGCGGCACGCGCGCGGTCGCCGAGGCGATCGCCGCCTCGCCCGCCTTCTCCATCGCGGGCGGCGGCGATACGCTCGCCGCCATCGCGAAGTACGGCGTCACCGATCGCATCGGCTACATCTCGACCGGCGGCGGCGCGTTCCTCGAATTCCTCGAGGGCCGCACGCTCCCCGCCGTGGAAATCCTCGCGCAACGCGCGGCGGAGGCGCACGCGTGAGCCAGCGCAGCACGAAGATCGTCGCCACCCTCGGGCCGTCGTCCAGCGACGCGGCGGTGATGGAGCGCATGTTCGCCGCGGGCGTCGACGTGGTGCGCCTCAACTTCTCGCACGGCACGGCCGACGATCACCGCAAGCGCGCGGAGCTGGTGCGCGAGACCTGCCGCAAGGTCGGCCGCACGGTCGGCATCATGGCGGACCTGCAGGGGCCGAAGATCCGCGTCGGCAAGTTCCGCGAGGGGAAGGTCCTCCTCAAGGCGGGCGATCCGTTCGTGCTCGACGCGCAGACCGAGATGGGCGACGCGGGCGGCGTGGAGCTCGACTACAAGGAGCTGCCGCGCGACGTTCGCTCGGGCGACGTGCTGCTGCTCGACGACGGCAAGATCGTGCTCGACGTCACGGGCGTCGAGGGCTCGCGCATCCACACGCTCACGCGCCACGGCGGCACGCTCTCCAACAACAAGGGCATCAACCGCCAGGGCGGCGGCCTCACCGCCCCGGCGCTCACGCCCAAGGACATCGACGACATCCGCAC
>JAICTR010000285.1 GCA_025936275.1 Burkholderiales bacterium | reverse complement strand
TTCATCGTGTGGGGCCACCACATGTTCACGGTCGGCATGCCGGCGGCGGGGAACCTGTTCTTCATGTACGCGACCATCCTCATCTCGGTGCCCACCGGGGTGAAGGTGTTCAACTGGATCGCGACCATGTGGCACGGCTCCATGACCTTCGAGACGCCGATGCTCTTCGCGATCGGCTTCATCTGCCTCTTCACCATCGGCGGCTTCTCGGGCCTGGTGCTCGCGATCGCGCCGGTGGACATCACGCTGCACAACACCTACTACGTGGTGGCGCACTTCCACTACGTGCTCGTCTCCGGCGCGCTCTTCGCGATCATGGGGGCGGTGTATTTCTGGCTGCCGAAGTGGACCGGGCGCATGTACAACGAGACGCTCGGCAAGTGGCACTTCTGGCTCTCGATGATCGGCTTCAACCTCGCGTTCTTCCCGATGCACTTCCTCGGTCTCGCGGGCATGCCGCGCCGCATCCCGGACTACGCGCTGCAATTCGCGGAGTGGAACATGTGGTCGTCGATCGGCGCGTGGCTCTTCGGCGCGTCGCAGCTCTTGTTCGTCTACGCCGTGTTCTCCGCCGTGCGCGGCGGACGCAAGGCCGAGCAGAAGCAATGGGAAGGCGCGGACTCGCTCGAGTGGACGCACCTGCCTTCGCCCGCGCCGTACCACTCGTTCGAGACCGCGCCGGTGGTGAAGTGACGCAATCCGAATGAAGGCGATCGCGATGGAGCCCGAACCGGTGACGCCGCGCCAGAGGAAGCGCGCGTTGGCGACCGCCGTGGCGCTCGCCGCCGTGGCGCTCGCGATCTACGCGTTCGTCCTGTACCGGTACCTCGCGCACTGATGCCGGCGATGATCCTGGACGCGTTCAAGGCGGTGCTGTGGAGCTTCTTCGGCGTGCGCAAGCGCGCGGCGTACGAGTCGGACACGCAGAAGCTCAAGCCGCAGCACGTGATCGCCGCGGGGCTCGTCGCCGCGCTGGTGTTCGTGCTCGTGCTCTTCCTCATCGTGAAGCTGGTGACGCGCTAGGCGCGCGACAACGGAAACAAAAGGGGACCTCAACGTGGCCAATACGCAATCGACCGGGTACTACTTCGCGCCGCCCTCCAAATGGCCGGTCGTGGGCTCGACCGCGCTGTTATTCCTCGCCGTGAGCGGCGTGCTGCTCTTCAACGGCTACCACGTGGGATGGATCTCCTTCGCGATCGGCTTCCTGATCCTGCTCTACATGCTGTTCGGCTGGTTCGGCACCGTGATCCACGAAAGCGAGGGCGGATTCTTCAACCGCCAGGTGGACATGTCGTTCCGCTGGGCGATGAGCTGGTTCATCTTCTCCGAGGTGATGTTCTTCGCCGCGTTCTTCGGCGCCCTCTGGTACGCGCGCCAGTACTCGATTCCCTGGCTGGGCGACCTCGACAACAAGAACCTGTGGCCGGATTTCGCCGCGCACTGGCCGACCGCGGGCCCGTACCGGCCGGCGGAGTTCACGGCGATGGAGGCGTGGGGCATTCCCGCGATCAACACGCTGCTGCTGCTCTCCTCGGGCGTGACGGTGACGTGGGCGCACTGGGCGCTCAAGAAGGGCGACCGCCGCAACCTCATCTTCGGCCTCGCGCTCACCATCATCCTCGGCCTCACGTTCCTGATGCTGCAGGGCTTCGAGTACTTCCACGCCTACTCCGAGCTCAACCTGAAGCTCAGCACCGGCGTCTTCGGCTCGACGTTCTTCCTGCTCACGGGGTTCCACGGCTTCCACGTGACGCTCGGCGTGACGATGCTCACCGTGATCCTCTTCCGCAGCGTGGCCGGGCACTTCACGCCCGACCACCACTTCGGGTTCGAGGCGGTGTCGTGGTACTGGCACTTCGTGGACGTGGTCTGGCTGCTGCTCTTCGTCTTCGTCTACTGGCTCTGACCTTCTCCGCACGGGGAAGGACAAAAGGCCGCACGCGAGTGCGGCCTTTGTCTTCTGGCGGCGCTACAGGTGGCCGTCGGTGATCCAGCCGAAATAGTACGAGGCCATCAGCAGCGCGAAGACGATGAGCGACAGGGTGATGCGGATGGTGAGCGAGATCACCGCGCGGTTGGTGGTGCCCTTGTCGCGATACACGAAGTACAGGCCCGAGAAGAGGCTCGCGACGACGGCGACGAGCAGGACGAGGATGACGATGCGCATGGCGCGGCGGGAAGTGGAATGCGACACCTAGTGTATTCCCGGTGGGGCGGGCGGTGAGGATCGGCGGCTATCGCTTCGCCCCGCGCGTCGTGCCCACCGTCGCCGCGGCGGCGTTCATCGCGCTCACCGGCTCGCTCTCGGTGTGGCAGGCGCATCGCGCGCAGGAGAAGGAGCGGCGCCAGGCGCTCTACGAGGCGCGCACGCTCGAGCCGCCGCTCTTGCTCGCGGGTCCGGTACCGGCCGAGGACGTCCTTTATCGGCGCGTTCGCGCGTCGGGACGCTGGATCGCGGAGAAGCAGGCCTACGTCGACAATCGGGTGATCGAGGGACGCGGCGCGGGTTACGCGGTGGTCACGCCGTTGCGCCTCGAGGGGAGCGGCGCCGTGGTGCTCGTCGAGCGCGGCTGGGTCGTGCGCGGATCCGCCTATCCCGCGCCGCCGCAGGTGCCGGTCGCTTCGGGCGTGGTGCAAGTGACCGGCCTCGTGACCGAGCCGCAGGCGCGCTTCGTGGAGCTCTCCGGCGACGCGATCGCGGGATCCGTATTCCAGAACCTCACGCTCGATCGCTATCGCCGCTGGAGCGGCCTCGACATCCTGCCCTTCGAGATCGCCGCGGATCCGCCCGGGCCGGGCCTCGTGGCGATGACCGAACGCCCCGATGCCGGCGCGCAGCGCAACCGCGAATACCAGGCGACGTGGCTGCTGTTCGCGGCGACCGCGGCCGCGCTCTGGATCGGGCTCAACCTGAGGAAGATGCCATGAAGCTCGGACCGCGCGGAAAGCTGCTCCTCATCGTGCTCATCTTCGCGGCGCCGATCGTCGCTTCGTACCTCGCCTATTTCTACGCGCACCCGAAGCCCACGGCGAACCACGGCGAGCTGCTGCTGCCGCCGGGACAAGCGAGCGGTGCGGCGTTCACGAAGGCGGTCGACGGCACGGCCTTCTCGTTCGCGCAGCTTCGCGGGCGATGGATCCTCGTCGCGCAGGACAGCGGCGAGTGCACCGATGCCTGCGTCGCGAAGCTGGTCGAGATGCGGCAGGTGCGTCTTGCCCTGGGAAGGAACGCGGAGCGGGTCGCGCGTGTCTTCGTGGTGGACGACGCGAAGCGCCCCCGCGCGGCGCTCGTGGAGCCGTTCGAGGGCATGGAGATCGTGCTCGCGTCCGCCGGAGGCGGCCTCACCGCGAAGGCGGCCGGGGACCACGGCCACATCTACCTCGTGGATCCGCACGGCAACGTGATGATCCGCTGGCGCGCCGCGGACGATCCCAAGGGCATGCTTCGCGACCTCGAGCGGTTGCTGCGCGCGTCGCAGATCGGTTGAGCGCCTTATAATCGAAGGCTCCCATGCTCCACCAGCGAACCTTATCCGGCCAGCCGGGCCTCGGCGTGCAGCTCTGGCGCCTCACCAAGCCGCGCGTGGTCTCCCTGATCGTCTTCACCGCGGTGATCGGGATGTTCCTCGCCGCACCCGGCCTTCCGCCGCTCGATCGCGTGGCGTTCGCGACCGTGGGCATCGCGCTCGTCGCCGGCGCCGCGGCGGCGTTCAACTGCCTCGTCGAGCAGAAGCTCGATGCCGTGATGGCGCGCACCCGTTGGCGTCCCACGGCCAAGGGCACGGTGTCTTCGCCGCAGGTGCTGCTCTTCGCGGGCGGCGTCGGCGGCCTCGGCCTCGCCATCCTCTGGCATGCGGTGAACCCGCTCACCATGTGGCTCACGCTCGGAACGTTCGTGGGCTACGCGATCATCTACACGGTGCTCCTCAAGCCCAACACGCCGCAGAACATCGTGATCGGGGGCGCCTCCGGCGCCATGCCGCCGGTGCTGGGCTGGGCGGCGATCTCCGGGGATGTCACCTACCAGCCGCTGCTGCTCTTCCTCATCATCTTCGCGTGGACGCCGCCGCACTTCTGGGCGCTCGCGCTCTACCGGCGCCACGAGTACGCGCGGGCGGGGCTGCCGATGCTGCCGGTGACGCACGGCGAGGAGTTCACGCGCCTGCACCTGCTGCTCTACACGCTGATCCTCGTCG
>JAICTR010000393.1 GCA_025936275.1 Burkholderiales bacterium | reverse complement strand
TCCTTGTTGACCTTGATCTGCAGCTTCATCACGTCGCCGCACGCGGGCGCGCCCACCATGCCGGTGGCGACCCCCTCCTCGTCCTTCGAGAAGGAGCCGACGTTGCGCGGGTTTTCGTAGTGGTCGATGACTTTGTCGCTGTATGCCATTTCAATCTCCTGAGGTTGACCCTCTCCCCGACCCTCTCCCAAGGGAGAGGGAGCAGTAGCAGTTCAATGAGCAGCCCACTGCACGGTGTTCAAGTCGATCCCCTCCTGGTGCATTTCCCAGAGCGGGCTCATCTCGCGCAGCTTGCCGATGCGCTCCTTGAGGAGCTTCACGGCGAAGTCGATGTCTTCCGGCGTGGTGAAGCGGCCGAGCGTGAAGCGGATCGAGCTGTGCGCGAGCTCGTCGTTGCGGCCCAGCGCGCGCAGCACGTAGGAAGGCTCGAGGCTCGCCGAGGTGCACGCGGAGCCCGACGACACCGCGAGCTCCTTCACGCCCATGATGAGCGATTCGCCCTCGACGAAGTTGAAGCTCACGTTGAGGTTGTGCGGCACGCGGTGCTCGAGGTCGCCGTTCACGTACACCTCGTCCATCTCCTTCACGCCGGCGAGGAGCCGGTCGCGCAGCATTCGGATGCGCTCGTTCTCGGTCGCCATCTCGAGGCGCGCCAGGCGATAGGCCTCGCCCATGCCGACGATCTGGTGCGTGGGCAGCGTCCCGGAGCGAAGGCCGCGCTCGTGTCCGCCGCCGTGCATCTGCGGCTCGAGGCGCACGCGCGGTCGCCGGCGCACGTAGAGCGCGCCGACGCCCTTCGGGCCGTAGGTCTTGTGCGCGGAGAAGCTCATCAGGTCGACCTTCAGCTTCGCGAGGTCGATCTCCACCTTGCCGGTCGCCTGCGCCGCATCGACGTGGAACACGATGCCCTTCGCGCGGCAGATCTCGCCGATCTCGGCGATCGGCTGGATCACGCCGATCTCGTTGTTCACCATCATCACCGAGACCACGATGGTGTCGGGACGCAGCGCCGCCTGGAGCTTCGCGAGGTCGAGAAGCCCGTTCGGCTCCGGATCGAGGTAGGTCACCTCGAAGCCCTCGCGCTCCAGCTCGCGCATCGCATCGAGCACCGCCTTGTGCTCGGTCTTCATCGTGATGAGGTGCTTGCCCTTGGTCTTGTAGAAGTGGGCCGCACCCTTCAGCGCGAGGTTGTCGGATTCCGTCGCGCCCGAGGTCCAGATGATCTCCTTCGGATCGCAGTTCACGAGCCTCGCCACTTCGGCGCGCGCGTTCTCCACCGCCTCCTCGGCTTCCCAGCCGAAGGCGTGGCTGCGCGAGGCGGGGTTGCCGAACTGCTCGGTGAGCCAGGGGATCATCTTCGCGGCGACGCGCGGGTCGACGGGAGTGGTGGCGGAATAGTCGAGGTAGATCGGTTTGCGGGTCATGGCGTCACGCGGAAAGGATGTGGGGCTCGCGGGACTTGCCCGCGCGCACGACGGATACGGTCTTGTTGCGCTGCTTGTCGACCAGGTGCGAGAGCTTCACGCCGGCGAGGAAGCCGTACACGGTGGTGTTGAGCTCCTCCCAGAGGTCGTGGGTCATGCAGCGCGAGTTCTCGTGGCAGTTCTCGCGGCCGCCGCACTGCGTGGAGTCGATGCACTCCTCCACCGCGCGCACGATGTCCGCGACCGAGACCTCGCTCGCGGCGCGCGCGAGGCGGTAACCGCCGCCGGGGCCGCGCACGCTCTCCACCAGCTCGCGCCGGCGCAGCTTGCCGAAGAGCTGCTCGAGGTACGAGAGCGAGATCTTCTGCCGCGTGCTGATGCCGGCGAGCGTCACCGGTCCCTCGGTCGAATGCAGCGCGAGGTCCAGCATGGCGGTGACCGCGAAGCGTCCCTTGGTGGTGAGTCTCATGGCGTTCCCCGATGGGCGCCCGGCGAAATGCCCGAGCGATTTACTCAAGTATAGGAAATCCGAGTAAATCAGTCAAGTATGATCTTGGGACGCGCGCTCTCAGCCGTGCCCCGCCGAGGCGCGCCGGGGAGTCCGCGGATCGGCCTCGCTTTGCTCCAGGCTTTCGAGGCGGCGCAGGATCTCGGCGAGCCGCCCGTCGATATCCTCGGTGCGCGTGCCGAGCGCGAGGAGCGCGCGGCTCACCGGATCCTCGAGGTCCGCGCTCACCGCGTAGGCGTCGAAGGCCATGCGCGCCGCCTCCGCTTTCGCATCGGTCGACTCGACCAGGCGCGCGGGAATGCCGACCACCGTGGCCCCGGCCGGAACCGGCTTCACCACCACGGAGTTGGAGCCCACCTTCGCGCCATCGCCGACCACGAACGGGCCGAGGATCTTCGCGCCCGCGCCGACCACCACGCCGCGCCCGAGCGTCGGGTGCCGCTTGCCCTTGTTCCAGGAGACCCCGCCCAGCGTCACGCCGTGGTAGAGCGTGCAATCGTCGCCGACCTCCGCGGTCTCGCCGATCACCACACCCATGCCGTGGTCGATGAACACGCGCCGCCCGATGCGCGCGCCCGGATGGATCTCGATGCCGGTGAAGAAGCGCGCGAGGTGCGAGCTGAAACGCGCGAGCCAGCGCAATCCCCACATCCACAGGCGATGCGACACGCGGTGCCAGAGAAGCGCGTGCAGCCCCGGATAGCAGGTGAGGACCTCCCACACATTGCGGGCGGCGGGGTCGCGGTCGAAGACGCTGCGGATATCCTCGCGGATGCGGCTGAACATGCGGATTCTCGGACGCCGGGGGCGTGGGTCGTCCGCGAAGTTTCCCATTCCCGAGTAAACTTATCAACTATTCCAAGCCCCGTGCCGCTTCCCGCGAAGGCCACGAGCCCACGGCGGGACCGCCCCCGTTTGCCTTGAAGAGCATCGTCACGAAGTACTCGCGATTCGTGCGCCAGCCCGACGTGGCGCGCCTGCTCGCGATCGCCCTGGTG
>JAICTR010000267.1 GCA_025936275.1 Burkholderiales bacterium | reverse complement strand
GGAACGACGGCGCGACGGTTCCTTACCTGGGCGGCTCGCTGGTGTTGCGCATCGCATGCGGCGCGCGCCCGGTGGCCGAAAGGATCGGTGCCGAGCTGCGCGTCACCGTGCGCAGTCCCGCCGATGCGGACGTGCAACGCGCGGTGGTCGCCTGGTACAAGCGGCAGGCGCGCGGCCACCTCGCTGCGCGGCTCGCGCAGCTCGCCGGCGCGGCCGACCTCGCCCCGCCGCGCTTCTTCCTTTCCTCGGCGCTCGCGCGCTGGGGCAGCTGCAACTCGCGGCGCGAGATCCGCCTCGCCTGGCGCCTCCTCAAGGCGCCCGCCGAGCTCGTCGATTACGTGATCTGCCACGAGCTCGCGCACCTGCGGCACATGAACCATTCGCCCGCGTTCTGGGCGGAGGTCGAGCGGCAGTGCCCCGATTTCCGCCGCCTGCGCGCCGCGCTTTTCGCCACCGACCACCTCTATCGCGCCTTCTAGCCGCGACCTCAAGGAGCCCGCATGCGCATCCTGCACACCATGATCCGGGTCGGCGACCTCGACCGCTCGATCCGCTTCTACACGGACGTGCTCGGCATGAGGGAGCTCAGGCGCAAGGACTACCCGGACGGGCGCTTCACGCTGGCGTTCGTCGGCTACGGCGACGAGAGCGAGCAGGCGGTGCTCGAGCTCACTCACAACTGGGACACGAAGGCCTACGACCTCGGCAACGGCTTCGGCCACGTGGCGATCGCCGTGCCGGATGCGGCCAAGGCGTGCGAGGCGGTGAAAGCGCAGGGCGGCAAGGTGACGCGCGAGGCGGGCCCGATGAAGTTCGGCGGCAGCGTGATCGCCTTCGTCGAGGATCCCGACGGCTACAAGATCGAGTTCATCCAGCGCGCCTGAATGGCGCCTGAATGGGGTCAGGTTAATTTTTCAACCTGTCCCCATTTTTTGGCCACACGATCGAAAAACAGGGACAGGTTCAAAAATTAACCTGACCCCATTCCTTTAGGTGAGGGCGACCAGCTCCTCGTCGCCCTGCTGCTCGCGCTCGAACTTGAGGAAGTCGTAGTAGCCGCACCGCCGGCTGTCGGGGTACGCGCGGCAGACGCCGGGGCGCGACTCGTAGACGGTGCAGCGGCGCTTTTCCTGGTCGAGGAACATGCACGCCGAGTCGAAGATCTTGTCCTTGCGGTGGCGCAGCATGCGGATCTTGCCCTTGGCGTCCGGCTTGGTGAAGCGCTCTTCGGCCTGCGTGTACGTGAGGGAGAAGTGCCGCGCGAGGCGCGCGATGTCGCGCTTGTGCACCTCGATCTCGGTGTACGTGCAGCAGTAGGCGGGGCACTTGTCGCAGCGGTAGTAGCTGCGCACCGGGATCGGGAAGGGCTTGGAGGTCTTCATCGTCGGCTCGAGGGATGGAAGCCCGCGATTCTACTGGCGTGCGCGCTAGGACACGAGCCCTTGACAACGGTTCATTCGCCGCCTCCGGCCTGCAGCGCCGCATCGGCGAGCGCCACGTACTCGAGCACCGAGAGCGTCTCGCCGCGACGGCCGGGATCGATGCCCGCGCGCGCATAAGCCGCCTCGGGCACGAAGGCGCGCGCGGCGTTGCGCAGGGTCTTCCTCCGCTGCGAGAAGGCGGCGGCGACGATCGCGGCGAAGAGCCGCTCGTCCTTCGCCCGCGTCCGATCCTCGCCCAGCGGCCGCATGCGAACCACCGCCGAATCCACCTTCGGCGGCGGGGTGAAGGCGCCGGGCGGCACGTCGAGCGCCTTCGCCATGGCGAAGCGGGCCTGCAGCATCACCGAAAGCCGCCCGTACTCCGGCGTTGCGGGCGTGGCCACCATGCGGTCGACCACTTCCTTCTGCAAGAGGAACGTGCAGTCGCGGACGCGCGCGGCCTGCGCCTCGATGTGGAAGAGGATCGGCGTCGAGACGTTGTACGGCAGGTTGCCCACGACCCGCAGCGGCGCGGGCAGGCTCGCGAGGTCGAAGTCGAGGGCGTCGCCCTCGTGGACGATCAAGCGGTCCGCCGGGAATCGCTCGCGCAATGCCGCGGCGAGGTCGCGATCGATCTCGACCACGTGGAGCGGCCGCACCACCGGAATGAGCTCGGCGGTGAGAAGCCCGGTGCCGGGGCCGATCTCGAGCATCGCGTCGCCCGGCAGTGGGTCGATCGCCGCGACGATGCGCTCCAGCCAATGCCGGTCGGTGAGGAAATGCTGCCCGAAGCGCTTGCGCGGGCGCGGGAGCACGCCGGCCTCAGCGCGAGCGCGCCGCCATCTCGAAGGCGAGCGCGATCGCCTGCTCGAGGCTGCCGGGATCGATGTCGCCCGCGCCCGCGAGATCGAGCGCCGTGCCGTGGTCCACCGAGGTGCGGATGATGGGAAGCCCGAGCGTCACGTTCACCGCGGTGCCGAACGCCGCGTGCTTGAGCACCGGCAGCCCCTGGTCGTGGAACATGGCGAGCGCCGCATCGGCCTTCTCGAGCATGCGCGGCGTGAACATCGTATCGGCCGGATAGGGCCCGGAGACCGCCAGGCCTTCCGCGGCGAGCTCCTCCACCACCGGCGCGATGACCTCGATCTCCTCGCGCCCGAGATAGCCCGATTCGCCGGCGTGCGGGTTGAGTCCCGCCACGAGGATGCGCGGCTGCTCGATGCCGAAGCGGCGCCGCAAGTCCGCCTCGAGGATGCGCAGCACCGAGGCGAGCAGCGAACGGGTGATCGCGGCCGGCACGTTCGCGAGGGGAAGGTGCGTGGTCGCGAGCGCGACGCGCAGCCCGCCGCCCGCGAGCAGCATCACCACCTGCGGCGTGTGGGTGCGCTCCGCGAGGTATTCGGTGTGGCCGGTGAATGCAATGCCTGCGTCGTTGAGGACGCTCTTCTGCACCGGCGCGGTCACCATCGCGGCGAACTCGCCGCAAAGGCAGCCTTCGAGCGCACGGTCCAGGAGCGCGAGCACGTGCGCTGCGTTCGCCGCATCGAGCCTTCCGGCGGTCACCGGGCGCGGCGCGGGCATCGAAAGCATCGAGACGCGAGGCGCGTTCGTGGGCCCGGCGTAATCGGGGACATCGAACGCAAGGCCGCGAGATCGGGCGCGCTCGCCGATCACCTTGCGGTCGCCCAGGATCACCAGCCGGCCCGCGTACTCGCGCCGCGCGGCCATCGCGCAGAGATCGGGCCCGATGCCCGCCGGCTCACCCGCGGTGAGGGCGACGAGCGGCACGGGTTGGGACACGGGATCGCGCGCGGGCTCAGCGCTCGTCGTAGCGGTTCTCGACGAACGCGCGGTCGCGCTGCTGGCGCAGCCAGTCCTGGTAGGCCTCGTCCGCCTTGCGTGCGCGGATCGCCTGGCGCGCGGCGGTCTTGCGCCGCTCGTCCGAGAGCGCCTCGGAGCGCCGCTCGATCACCTGCGCGATGTGCCAGCCGAAGGGCGTCTGGAACGGCTGGCTCACCTCGCCGGGCTTGAGCGAGTTCATCACGCGCTCGAATTCGGGCACGGTGTCGCCGGGCGCCACCCAGCCGAGGTCGCCGCCCTTCGCCGCGCTCGAGTCCTCGGAATTCTGGCGCGCGACCTGCGCGAAGTCCGCGCCGCCGACGATGCGCTCGCGCAGCTTCTCCAGCCGGTCGCGTGCCTCGGCATCGGACAATCCCTCGCGGGCGCGGATCAGGATATGGCGCACGTGGGTCTGCTCGACACCGGCGGCATTCGCCTTCTTGCGCTCGTCGACCAGCTTCACCACGTGGAAGCCGTTGGGGCTCCTCAGGATGTCGCTCACGTCGCCCGGCTTCATGCGCTTGAGCACATCGAGGAAGAGCGTGGGAAGCCGCCCGGCGGGGCGCCAGCCCAGGTCGCCGCCCTTCAACGCATCGGGCGCATCGGAATACTGCGCGGCGATCTGCGCGAAGTTGGCGCCGCGGCGCAGCGCCGCGAGCGCTTCCACCGCGCGGCGCCGGCGCGCCTCGATCTGCTCGGCGCTCGCCTGCGGCGGCACCGCGACGAGGATGTGCGAGAGCTGGTACTCCACGTCGCCGCTCGCCTCGCGGGCCTCGCGCGCGAGCTCGGTTTCCACCTCGGCGTCGGTCACGACGATGTTGTTGTCCACGTCCTTCTCGCGCAGCCGTGCGATGAGGATCTCGTTGCGGATGTCGTCGCGGAAGCGCGCGTAGTCGAGGTTGTCGCGCTCGAGGGCCTTGCGGAAATCCGCCATCGACATGTGGTTTTCCTGGGCGATGCGCTCGATGGTGCGGTCGAGCGTCAGGTCGTCCACCTTGATGCCTTCCTCCTTCGCGAGCTGCAGCTGCACGCGGTCGTTGATGAGCCGCTCGAGGATCTGGCGCGTGAGCGCGTCGGCGGGCGGCAGGGTCGCGCCCTGGCGCTGCAGCTGGTGCGTGACGAGCGCCACGCGGTCGTTGAGCTCGTTCTGCGTGATGACGTCGTCG
>JAICTR010000491.1 GCA_025936275.1 Burkholderiales bacterium | reverse complement strand
GGCTGATAACCGACGGCGCTGGGCATGCGGCCCAGAAGCGCGGACACTTCCGAACCGGCCTGCGAGAAGCGGAAGATGTTATCGACGAACAAAAGCGTGTCCGCCCCGGTGGAGTCGCGGAACCACTCGCACATGGTCAGGGCCGATAGCGCCACGCGCAGCCGCGCCCCCGGCGGCTCGTTCATCTGGCCGAACACCATCGCGACCTTCGACTTGGAGAGGTCGTCCTGCACGATGACGTTGGCATCCGACATCTCGTGGTAGAAGTCGTTGCCCTCGCGCGTGCGCTCGCCCACGCCCGCGAAGACCGAGAGGCCGGAGTGCTGCGTCGCGATGTTGTTGATGAGCTCGAGCATCGTCACGGTCTTGCCCACCCCCGCGCCGCCGAAGAGGCCGATCTTGCCGCCCTTCGCGAACGGGCAGATGAGGTCGACCACCTTGATGCCGGTCTCGAGGAGCTCCACCGAAGGGGAAAGCTGGTCGAACCTGGGCGCCGCGGCGTGGATCGATCGCGTCTCCTCGGCGTTCACCGGGCCGCGCTCGTCGATCGGCCGCCCCAGCACGTCCATCACGCGGCCGAGCGTGGCGGGACCCACCGGAACCGAGATCGGCGCGCCCGTGTTGTCGACCTTCATGCCGCGGCGCAGGCCGTCGGTCGAACCGAGCGCGATGGTGCGCACCACGCCGTCGCCCAGCAGCTGCTCGACCTCGAAGGTGAGGCCCTTCTCGGCGAAGGAGTTGCCCTCCTCGACGAGCTTGAGCGCGTCGTAGACCTTCGGCATGTGCTCCCGCGGGAACTGGATGTCGATCACCGCGCCGATGCACTGCACGATCTTGCCTTGGGTGTTGGCTTGCACGTTGGGTGTTGCGCTCATGTGTTTTCCTCGAATATCAATCCGTCAGACGGCGGCCGCGCCGCCCACGATTTCCGACAATTCCTTGGTGATGGCGGCCTGGCGCGACTTGTTGTAGACCAGCGTGAGCTGGTCGATGAGGCTCGAGGCGTTGTCGCTCGCGGCCTTCATCGCCACCATGCGCGCCGACTGCTCGCTCGCGAGGTTCTCGGCCACGGCCTGGTAGATGATCTGCTCGACATAGCGCGTGAGGAGCTGGTCCAGCACCACGCGCGCCTCCGGCTCGTAGAGGTAATCCCAGTTGGGACGCGCGGCGCGCGAATCGCCCTCCAGCCTTTCGGCGGGAAGCGGGAGGAGCTGCTCGATCACCGGCTCCTGCTTCATCGTGTTGATGAAACGGGTGTACACGATGTAGAGCGCACCGATGCGGCCTTCGGAGTACGCGTCGATCTGCAGCTTCACGGGCCCGATCAGCCGGTCCATGTGCGGCGTGTCGCCGACTCCGGTGAGGTGCGAGACCACGTTGCCGCCCACGCGCTGCAGGAACCCGAATCCCTTGTTGCCGATCGCGGTGAGCTGCACGTTGCGGCCTTCGCCCTGCCACTCCTTGAGCTTGTTCACGGTGAGGCGCAGCGCGTTGGTGTTGAGGCCGCCGCACAGCCCCTTGTCGGACGTGACGATGATGAGGCCGATGTCCTTCGCCCCTCCGCGCTTCGCCAGGAACGGGTGCCGGTACTCGGTGTTGGCGTGCGCGAGGTGCGATGCGATCACGCGGATCTTGTCGCCGTAGGGACGCGCGTGGCGCATGCGCTCCTGCGCCTTCCTCATCTTCGAGGCGGCGACCATCTCCATGGCCTTGGTGATCTTGCGCGTGTTCTGCACGCTCTTGATCTTGGTCCGGATTTCCTTGCTGCCTGCCATGTCGTCATCCCCGCGCAGGCGGGGACCCAGTCAATTAGTAGGTGGCGTTTTTCTTGAAGTCTTTAATGGCTTCGTGCAGCTTGGCCTCGTCTTCCTTCGAGAGGTCCTTGGTCTGCTCGATGTGATCGGCGAGCGCGCCGTACTTCGACTTCACGAACTCGCGCATCGCGCGCTCGGCGGCGAGAGCG
>JAICTR010000098.1 GCA_025936275.1 Burkholderiales bacterium | reverse complement strand
CGGGATGGCTGATGCGCGCGGCGGCGCGCGCCTCCTGCAGGAAGCGCGCCTCGTGCTGGTCGCGCTCCGCGCCGCGCGTCCCCGCAAGCGCGATGGTCTTGATCGCGACGACGCGCCCGAGCGTCGTGTCCTCCGCGCGGTACACGACGCCCATCGCGCCGCGCCCGAGCTCGCCCAGCACCCGGAAGCGTCCGAAGCGAACCGGCGCCTCGGCGATCGCCATCACGATCCTCCGAAACGGCGCTTGAGGTCGCGCCAGAATCCGCCGCCGCGCGGTTCCTGGCGCGCCGCCACGAAGGTGTGCGAGATCTTCGTGTGCTCGCCCGATCGCGCCTCGACGCTCACCTCGTACGGCGCGAAGCCGGGATGGCGGATCGTCACGACGTGGCGCCCGGGTGCGAGCTCGAGGCGGGTGAGCGGCGGGGTGCGGCCTTTCGCGACGCCGTCCACCAGCACATCGCCGCGCGGCTTGATGGCGAGCGTCACGATCGCCGGCTGCGGCGGGAACACCAGCGGGCGCACCAGGCGGATCGCGACGCCGCAGAGCAGCAGCGCCGCGACGGCGGCCGCGGTGACGCGCAGCATGCGGCGGCGCTTCGCGCCGATCTTCGCCGCGTCGGCGGCGTAGAGCGAATGCATGCGCACGCGCGTGTCGGTGAAATCGCCGGCGGGCGAGAAGCCCTCGGCGCGCGACGGATCGCCCGACTGCAGCGCGCGCAGGAAATCGTGCGTGACGAGCGGCCGCTCGGAAGTCGCGAAGCGCGCGGCCGCGGCGGCCGCGGTGATGCCGTCGCCGAACACGCGGCCATCCGGACCCTTGCCGGTGAGCGCGAGCGGGCCGTAGTTGATGCCGACCTGCAACGGATCGACGCTGTGCGAAGCGAGCGACTGCGCCGCGTCCAGCGCACGCGACGGGTCGCCGAACAGCACCAGGGCGAGGCCGTCGTCGACGTCGAGCACCGCGCGGTCGTGCTCGGGCAGGCGCGCGAGCGCCTCGCGCGCGCGCGTCTCGAGATCTTCCTTGAGCGCCGCCTGCTCGCCGACGGGACGCGCGGCGAAGCGCGAGATGCGCAGCAGCGCGACGGTGGCGTGGGCGGGGGCGGTAGTGGCCATGCGTGCCCCATTGTAGCGGGCGAACGCACTGTAGGCGCGTGCCTACACTCCGCCGATCAGCGCAGCGTTTCGCGCTCCACGCGGGGTCGCTTCTCCGCCGTCGCCGACTCGTCGACGATCCATCCGCCCGGCTCGAGGTACCAGCGGTCTTCGCGCCGGATCCAGCGATGGCGGCGCCAGTGGCAACCGTGGCGCACCGGCATCCAGCGGCCGGCGATCCAGACATGGCGGTTGTCGGCCCATCCCCAATAGCCGGGGATCCACACGTGCGCCGCGCGGTATCCCGGCACCGGCTCGTGCACCACCGGCGGCGGCGCCACCGGCACGCCATCGCGCTCGGCTTCGTGTGAGCATGGCCAATCCATGTGCGCCGCTCCGCTTCGTTCCAGTGCGCACAATGTAGACGTTCGCCCGCTACAAGGGTGTCGGCCCGGCGCGTGTTGTGCCGTAGGAGCGAAGCACCGCGCCGTAGGGACGCGCCTACATCCGCGTGCCGTTTGACTGATGGCGGCGTGGCTCGGCGCGTCGCAACATGGCTCGAAGCTGGGCGCGGAGGTAGCAATGGATGCGACGCTGGACCGCACCCGGGGTTTCGAGCGTTACGACCCGGGGTGGCATTGCCGCGTGGAAATCGTGGACACGGTGGACGAGGTGCTCACGCTGCTGCGCGATTACATCGCCTCGCTCACGCCGCGCCACCTCGTGCGGCTACCGGACCGATGCCGGTCGCTGCGCGTGAAGGGCGAGGACGACGTCGAGTACTGGACGTTCCGGCTTTCGCACCGCGCGCATCCCGACGACGTGACGGTGGACGAGCTGCTGCGCGAGGACGTGTTCTACCGGTTCCTGCACGCGTCGCTGCGCATCGCGCAGATCCACAAGGCCGAGGCCGAGGCGCGCGTGCGGGAGCAGTGACGGCGCTAGCGGCGCCCGGACGAATCGCGGCGCGCGGTCTCGCCCTCGGCGCCCGCCGGACGCGCGGCCGGATCGCCGCGCAGCCGGGGCCCCGCGTCGCGCAGCACCCAGCGCCGTCCTTCCCGGACCCAGACGTGAAACGGCAGGTCGACGTCGGCGAAGAAGTGCTGCTCATCCATCGCGGAGAATTCCTTGCGCTATATCGAGAGCACAGACTTTACCGAGCGCGCGTGCCGCGGGGTGTCGGAACGGCCTGAGTTCGTCGTAGGACAGCGCGACGGCGCGCGGCGCGCGGAACCAGTGGCCCGCGAATTCCTCGAAATCGCATGATCCGGCGCGTGCGCGATTTCCTCGGCCTCTTCAAGAGCGCGTTCCAGGGCTGGTCCGCGGACGACGGGGCGAGCATGGGCGCCGCGCTGGCGTTCTACACGCTCTTCTCGCTCGCGCCGCTGCTGGTGCTGGTGATCGCCATCGCCGGCCTCGTCGTCGGCCACGACGAGGCGCAGCGCCAGCTCCTTGCCGAGCTTTCCGGCCTCCTCGGCGAGACCGGAGCGCAGGGCGTGAAATCGCTGCTCGATGCCACCGCGACGCAGAAGGACGGCCTCATCGCCACGGCGGTGAGCCTCGCCACGCTCGCGCTCGGCGCGACCACGGTGTTCGCCGAGTTGCGGCAGGACCTCGACCGCATCTGGCGCTGCAAGGCGAAGCAGGGCGCCGGGCTCTGGGGAATGGTGCGCGCGCGGTTCCTCTCCTTCGGCCTCATCGTCGCGATCGGCTTCCTGCTCCTCGTGTCGCTCGCGGTGAGCGCGGCGCTTTCCTACCTCGGCGGCCTGCTCGGCGACGCCGTGGCGGCGATGCGCGCGATCGAGCTCGCGGTGTCGCTCGCGGTGACGACGGGCCTCTTCGCGCTGGTGTTCAAGGTGCTGCCCAGCACGCGCATCGACTGGGGCGACGTGTGGGCGGGCGCCTTCGTGACCGCGCTCCTCTTCTGGATCGGCAAGTTCCTGATCGGGCTCTACCTCGGCCGGAGCGCCGTCGCTTCGTCGTACGGCGCGGCGGGCACGCTGGTCGTCGCCATCATGTGGGTCTACTACTCGGCGCAGATTTTCTTCTACGGCGCCGAGCTCACGCGCGAATACGCGCGCAGCCGCGGCTCGCATCGCGTGGCCGACGCGGCGAATTCCGACTTCGCGCGCGAGGACGATGCGATGGTCGCCCGCGCGCGGCGCATCGTGAAGGGCCGCGACCCGGCCCTCGTCCGGCCGCCGGCGAACTGAGCGCGCGATGGGGGTTTTCCGCGCAGCGTGGCGCCTCGCCAGCCGCTCCGTGCACGGCTGGCTCGACGACGGCGCGGGCAGCATGGGCGCGGCGCTCGCGTTCTACACGCTCTTCTCGATGGCGCCGCTCTTGCTGGTCGCGATCACCATCGGCGGCGTGATCCTCGGCCGGGAGCAGGCGCAGCGCCTGATCCTCGCGCAGTTCTCCGAGGTGGTCGGCGCGCGCATGGCGGGCGGCATCCGCTTCCTCGTCGAGGCGACCAGCAACCACAGCCACGTGTTTCCCGCGGCGGTGGCGGCGGTCGTGATCCTGGTGGGCGCGGCCACCGTCTTCAACGAGCTCAAGACCGACCTCGACCGCATCTGGCGCACGCACGCCAACCGCCCGAAGGGCTTCTTCCCGGTGCTGCGCAAGCGCCTGCTCTCGATCGCCATGGTGATCGCGTTGGGCTTCCTGCTGCTCGCCTCCCTCTTCGTGAGCGCGCTGCTCTCCGCGCTCGGCGAGCAGCTCTTCGGCGGCCGCGCGGAGACCGCGCGCATGCTGGAGTTCGCGAGCTCGTTCCTGGTGATCACCGGCCTCTTCGCCATGATCTACAAGATGCTGCCCAGCGCGCGCATCGCGTGGGGCGACGTCTGGGTGGGCGCGATCGTGACCTCGGTGCTCTTCTGGCTCGGCAAGTTCCTGCTCGGCCTCTACCTCGGGCGAACGGCGGTGGGATCGATGTTCGGCGCCGCGGGCGCGGTGATCGCGCTGGTCGCGTGGGTGTACTACTCCGCGCAGATCTTCTTCCTCGGCGCCGAGTTCACCCGCGCGTACGCCCTGCGCCACGGCTCGCACCAGGGCGACATCGCGCTCGCCGAGAAGACCGACCAGGAGGCCGAGGACGAGATGCTCGCGCGGGCGCGCGGCATCGTGAAGGGCGAGGACCCGATCCTGCTGTGAGGACAGTCCCCTTTTTCACTTGAGGGACTTGAAGCGCAGCCGGTGCGGCTGCGCCGCTTCCTCGCCGAGGCGCTCGAGCTTGTCCTCCTCGTACTCGCGATAGTTGCCGGGGTAGAAGAACCACTGCGAGTCGCCCTCGGCGGCGAGGATATGCGTCGCGATGCGATCGAGGAACCAGCGGTCGTGGGAGATCACCATCACGGTGCCCGCGAATTCGGTGAGCGCATCCTCGAGCGCGCGAAGCGTCTCGACGTCGAGGTCGTTGGAGGGCTCGTCGAGGAGCAGCACGTTGCCGCCCGCGAGCAGCGTCTTCGCGAGGTGCAGGCGGCCGCGCTCGCCGCCCGAGAGGTTGCCCACCAGCTTCTGCTGGTCCTGCCCCTTGAAGTTGAAGCGCCCGAGGTAGGCGCGCGACTGGATCTCGAACTTGCCGACGGTGAGGATGTCCTGGCCGTTCGAGACCGCCTCCCAGACGTTCTTCTTGTCGGGGAGCTTGCGCGTCTGGTCGACGAACGAAAGCTGCACGGTGTGGCCGATCTTCACCTCGCCCGAGTCCGGCTTCTCCTTGCCGGTGATCATGCGGAAGATCGTCGACTTGCCGGCGCCGTTGGGGCCGATGATGCCGACGATCGCGCCCGGCGGGATCGTGAAGGACAGGTTATCGACCAGCAGGCGATCGCCGAACGCCTTGGAGACATCCTTGAACTCGATCACGTCGTTGCCGAGGCGCTCGGCGACGGGAATGAAGATCTCCGCGGTCTCGTTGCGCCGCTGGTACTCGTAGGAGTTGAGCTCCTCGAAGCGCTTGAGGCGCGCGATGTTCTTGGTCTGCTGGCCCTTGGCGGTCTTGCGCACCCACTCGAGCTCCTTCTTGATCGCCTTCTGGCGCGCCGTCTCGCTCGACTCCTCCTTCTGCAGCCGGTCGCGCTTCTGCTCCAGCCATTCCGAGTAGTTGCCCTTGTAGGGAATGCCCGAGCCGCGATCGAGCTCGAGGATCCACTCCGCGGCGTTGTCGAGGAAGTAGCGGTCGTGCGTCACGGCGACCACGGTGCCCGGGAAGCGCGCGAGGAATTGCTCGAGCCACTCGACGCTTTCCGCATCGAGGTGGTTGGTGGGCTCGTCGAGCAGCAGCATGTCGGGCTGCTCGAGCAGGAGCCGGCAGAGCGCCACCCGCCGGCGCTCGCCGCCGGAGATCTTCGCCACGTCGGCGTCGCCCGGCGGAAGCCGGAGCGCGTCCATCGCGAGATCCACCTTGTGATCGAGCTCCCACAGGCCGAGCGTGTCGATCCGCTCCTGCAGGTTGCCCTGCTTCTCGAGCAGGCGTGCCATCTCGTCATCGTCCATCGGCTCGGCGAACCGGGCGCTGATCTCGTTGAACTGGTCGAGCAGCGCCTGCTGCTCGCGGACACCCTCCATGACGTTGCCGCGGACGTCCTTCGACGGATCGAGCTGGGGTTCCTGCGGCAGGTACCCGATTCGGGTGCCCGGCAGCGGCCGTGCCTCGCCCAGGAAATCGGTGTCCACCCCCGCCATGATGCGGAGCAGGGAAGACTTTCCCGCTCCGTTGGCGCCGAGCACGCCGATCTTGGCTCCGGGGTAGAAGGAGAGATTGATCCCCTTGAGGATCTCGCGAGACGGGGGCACGACCTTTCGGAGGTCGCGCATCGTGAAGATGTATTCGCCGGCCATGGCCGGCAAAGATAACCGCGGTCTACGGCGAACGGTGCTTCCCACGCGGAGGTCGATCCCACCCAGGTCGGGCCGCGCGCGAGGGGATACCCCCGCTCCGGACAAGCCGACAGTCCTCCGCGGGGGTATCCCCTCGCGCTTGCCCTCGGTTCGGGGGCTGGACATTGCTGGGCTGGTCCCTGGCGTGTGCACTGAACCTCGCTCTCGCGGGGCGGGGCAGCCGCGGGACGAGGGCACGCCCCCGCAGGACTGTCGGCTTGTCCGGAGGGGGCGTGCCCTCGTCCCGCGGCCCTCGGGGTGGCCGGGCGGACCGCCGACGGCGGGCAAAACAGAAAGGGCGTCCCAGCGGGGACGCCCTCCGTTCCGCTCCGGCCGCGCCGGAAGTCAGCTCACGTGCTTGTTCACCAGCTTCGTCATGTCGAACATCGAGACCTGCGCCTTGCCGTTGAAGACCGGGCGGAGCTTGTCGTCGGCGTTGATCGCGCGGCGGTTCTTGGAATCCTGCAGACCGTTCCGCTTGATGTAGGCCCAGAGCTTCTTGGTGAGCTCGGTGCGGGGGAGCGGTGAGCTGCCGACGACGGCCGCCAATTGGTTGTCCGGCGTGACCGGCCGCATGAACGCCGCACTCGGCGTCCGCTTCTTGCCCGAGGATTTCTTGGCGGACTTCCTGGCCGCCTTCTTTGCCGTCTTCTTTCTCGCGGGGGCTTTGCGGGCGGTCTTCTTGGTGGACTTCTTTCTTGCGGCAGTCTTCTTCCTGGTGGCCATCGCGTGTCTCCCAGTGAGCGTGAGAACCTGCGTGCCTCGGAACCTGCAAGAAACTACCGTGACAAACAGTACACGACCGGCCCGGATTTACAATAGGGAAATGGCCGTTTTCCCTCGGAAATCGCCGATTTTCACGAATTTTCCCCTCGGAGAGCCGCATTTTCGTCCGATTTTCCCTCGGGAGAGCGGCCGCGAGTATCTTCCGGAAGCCGCTCACGGAGCCGCCGGCTGGAGCCGCCGGCTCCTCCCGTACGCCCTCATGATCGGTGCTCACCATGCCCTGGATCTCCCGATACGCCGCTGCCGTCCTTGCGCTCCTGCCGCTCGCCGCGCTCGCGCCGTCCCATCGCGAGCGCGGCGCCCCCGCCTGCGCGCCAGACAACGGCGGCCTCACGCTGCCGCACGGGGTCTGCGCGACGCGCATCGCGGATGACGTGGGGGCGGTGCGCCATCTCGCCGTGAGCCCCGCGGGCGACCTGTACGCGGCCGTGAGCGGGCGGCTCCTGAGCGACGGCGTCGTCGCGTTCCGCGATCGTGACGGCGATGGCACCCCCGACGAGCGCGCCACGTTCGGCCCGAGCGGAGGGAACGACGTCGTCGTGCACGCGGGCCATCTCTATCTCGCCCTGAAGGACCGGGTGATCCGGTGGCGGCTCACCCCCGGGAAGCTCGAGCCCGAGGGGCGTCCGGAAACGATCGTGCGCGACCTGCCGGACAACGGGAACCACACGGAGAAGACGCTCGCCTTCCCCGGGGGTGACGTGATGCTGGTGAAGATCGGCTCGGCCACCAACAGTTGCCAGGAGTCGGATCGCCACGCGCGGTCGCCGGGGAAGGATCCCTGCAAGGAGCTCGAGCGGCGCGCGGGAATCTGGCGGTTCGACGCCGCGCGCGCGGGGCAGACGTTCGCCGATGGGCATCGCTGGGCTACCGGGCTCCGCAATGCGGAGGCGCTCGCGGTGCAGCCGGGCACCGGCCTGGTCTGGGCCGCGGTGCACGGGCGCGACCAGCTCGGCGACAACTGGGGGTTCAGCGACGAGGCCAACGCCAACGACCCGGCCGAGGAGCTGGTGCAGGTCAACGAGGGCGACGACTTCGGATGGCCCTACTGCTACTACAGCAACGACGCGAAGCGAAAGGTGCTCGCGCCCGAGTACGGCGGCGATGGAAAGAAGGTGGGCCGGTGCGACAAGGCGAAGGACCCCGCGATCGCGTTTCCCGGACACTGGGCCCCGATGTCGCTCGCATTCTACACCGGCACGCAGCTCGGACCGGCCTACGAGGGCGGCCTGTTCATCGCCTTCCACGGAAGCTGGAACCGGGCGCCCTTGCCGCAGGCAGGCTTCCGCGTGGTGTTCGCGCCGTTCAAAGACGGCAAGCCCACGGGCGACTACGACACGTTCGCCAGCATGAAGAACGAACGATTCCGGCCGGTGGGGCTCGCGGTGGGGAAAGATGGCGCGCTCTACGTCTCGGCGGACGACAACCACGCGATCTGGCGCATCGTGAAACGCTGACGGCCGGGGTGCACGGCTCCAGCGGGCGATAGGTGTCCACGGCTTCGGCGGGCGGTGGGGCACGCTCTGGTCGCTGCAGTGCGCTCGGCGGTTGGGATCGCGCAGGGACCTGGAGCGCGCACTGACGCTCCCGCCGCGCGCCCCACCGCCCGCCTGCGCCAGCAGATCGGAGCCGCGGGCATGAAGTGACCATCTCTTCTCTCCGCCATGCCCCACTTCTGTAGCTCCGAGCGGCAGCGCCTGCGGCGCTG
>JAICTR010000319.1 GCA_025936275.1 Burkholderiales bacterium | reverse complement strand
CAGGTACGCCGTGATCGCCGCCATGTCGGCATCCGTGTAGTCGAGGAGCGGCTCGTGGTGCGTCTTCAGGCACTGGTTGATCGCCATCTCGAGCGTGAAGACGAGCTTCAGGCGTGGGTGGTATTGCGGGTAATAGGCGGCGACGCGGCGCCCGCCGTTCGGGAAGCACGACGCGAGCGAGCGGCCGTCCTTGAACTTGCGCTTCCAGAGCACCGCGCCGCGGGCGACGATCGCCTTGGCCGCATCGGCGTGCGCGTCCTCGGCGGCGCGCAACTGCGCATCGAAGGCGGCCGAGCCCAGCGCGTAATCGCGGCTCTCCACGCCGGGAAGCTGCGCGCGCAGGCGCGACTCGATGTCGCCCTTCACCGCCGCGGGGGAGGCGAGCGCGCAGGCGGCCGCGAGGCTCGCACCCAGCGCGACGATCCGCAGCCGCTCAGGGCAGCGCATACAGGTAGTCGATCACGCGCTCGATCTCGGCGGCATCGAGGATGCGATGGCGGCCGTAGGGCGGCATGAGCGTCTCGGGATTGCTCGCCATGGGGTCCGTGAGGAGCGCGCGCAGCCGCTCGCGGCCCAGCGCACGCATGCGGGCGCCCCCGAGCTTCGGGCCGACATCCGAGCGCCTGGCGGACGGTGCCGCGGACGCCACCTCGTGGCACGCCGCGCAATGGCCCTTGTCCGCGCGGGTGAAGAGCTCGGCGCCGGAAAGCGTCTCGCCCACCGCGGGCAGCGCGGCCGCCGCCACGGCGGCGCAGGCGAGCGCGAGGACGATGCGCCGCGTCATCCGTCGATCTTGAGCGCCTTCTCGGCGGCGCGCTGGTTGTCGAGCAGGATGCGCATCTCGCGAAGGCGCGCCTCGGCGCTCGAGAGGTCGTAGAAATTGCCGTTCTTGGTCTTCACCGCGAGCTCGAGCTGGTCCACCGCCGCGGCGAGGTTGCCGCGCCGGTATTGCGCCTCGGCCTGCGAGCGATGCTGCGCGGCGAGGTTTCCGGCCGCCTCGTACGCGCGCGCCTGCAGCTCGTAGAGGCGCGCATCCGTGGGCATGGCGCGCAGGCGCTTGTCCACATCCGCGAGGAGCGCCTGCGTGCGGCCCATGCGTTGCAGCACCTCGAGGTTCGCGTAGACGATGGCGCGGTACTCGGGGTGCAGCTGCAGCGCGGCGCGGTAGATGGCGAGCGCCTCCCCGGGATGCCCCATGTCCGACTGCAGCTCGCCGGCGAGGAGCTCGAAGGCGGGATGCGAATGGCCGCCATCGCGAAGCGGCGCGAGGGTCTTCCACGCGGCCTCGAAATCGCGCGCGCGCCGCTGCGCGAGCGCGAGGCCGTAGACCTGCTCGCGCGGGCGCACGATCGTCTTGTCGGCGAGCATCGACTGGAAGAGCGACACCGCTTCCGTGGGCGACCCGGCCATCATCACGCGCAGCTTCGCGCGCGCGATGCGGTATTCGAACGTGTCGGCGACGAGGCGCGAGGGCATGTTCTCGACGCGGTCCTGCATGTCGGCGATGCGCTCGGTGGTGAGCGGGTGCGTGCGCAGGTACGCGGGCGCTCCCTTGAGCTCGTTCAGGCGATTGGCGCGCAGGAGCTTCTGGAAGAAGGTGACCATCGCCCGCGGCGCGAAGCCGGCGCGATCGACGAGCGTGACGCCCACGCGATCGGCCTCGCGCTCGTGCTCGCGCGTGTAGTCGAGCTGGTTCTGGATCTGCAGCGCCCCCGCGCTCGCGACCGCGGCTTCGGTCACCTGTCCGCCCTGGTTTCCGCCGCGCGAGGCGAGGATCGCGAGCGCGAGCGCGGCGAGCGACGTGAACTGCACGCCGCGTTGCCCGTAGAGCATGCGCGCCTGATGGTGCTGCAGGATGTGGCCGATCTCGTGGCCCAGCACGCCGGCGAGCTCCGACTCGTTGTCGGTGAGGAGCACCAGCGCGCTGTGCACGCCGATGTGCCCGCCGGGAAGCGCGAAGGCGTTGATGGTGTCGTCGCGCACGACGAAGAAATCGATCGCCGGGTGCGGTCCCTCGGCGGCCGCGAGCAGGCGCGAGCCGATGGCGTTGATGTAATCGGAGATTTCCGGATCGTCGATGTAATCGGGATCCGCGTGCACGTCGCGCATCACGCGGTCGCCGATGGTCTTCTCCTGCTGCTCGGAAAGCGAGGTCGAGGAGACGTCGCCGAGATCCGGCAGTCCCTGCGGAATGGCGAGGCTCGCGTGGGCGAGGAGGACGGAAGCGAGGAGGGCGCGGAATTTCACTCGAACGGGGGCCCGGGGCGAACTGCTAGTATAAAAAACATTATGGCGGAAAAGCTCACCCATTTTGACGAACGCGGCGCGGCGCGCATGGTTGACGTCGCGGACAAGGCCGAGACCCACCGCGTGGCGGTCGCGGCCGGGCGCATCCGCATGCTCCCGCAGACGCTCGCGCTCGTCGAGTCCGGCACCGCGAAGAAGGGCGATGTGCTCGGCGTGGCCCGCGTGGCCGCGATCCTCGGCGCGAAGCGCACGGCCGAGCTCGTGCCGCTCTGCCACCCTGTGCCGCTCACGTCCGTCGCGGTGGAGTTCTCGATCGATCGCGAGGCCAATGCGGTCGAGTGCCGTGCGACGGTGGAATGCACCGCGCGCACCGGCGTGGAAATGGAGGCCCTCACCGCGGTGCAGGTCGGCCTCCTCACCATCTACGACATGTGCAAGGCGGTCGATCGCGGGATGACCATGGAAGCGATCCGCCTCCTCGAGAAGCGCGGCGGGAAGTCCGGCCCCTACGTCGCCGCCTGAGGCTCGCGGCGGCACCACGCATAGAGCGCGTCGTAGAGCGGCATCGCCGCCGCGAGCATCTGCGCGTCGTCGCGATGACACTCGGAGAGCCCGCGCGAGGCAGCCAGGAGCCCGGCGCATTCCGGCGCGAGGTCGAGCCGCCCGGTATCGGCGCCGCGCACGATCGCCGCGAGCCGCTCGAGCGCCGGGTCGCCCAGCTCGAAATCCTCGAGCAATGCATCGAAGCTGCAGCGCTCGCCGCGGTGCGTGAGGGGCGCGCCGTCGAGATCGAAGGCCACCGCGTTGCGCGCCTTCGCCTCCTCGAGCACCCGGTCGGCGGGCGCGTAGTCGATGCGCGCCAGGGGATCGATGAAGCGGCGGATGAGCCACGGGCATGCGATGCGGTCGACCTTCGGCCGCGCCCGCGTGATCCAGCGCGAGCGGCCCGGAACGCCCCAGTCCGCACGTACGCGCACCGTGGGGAGCCGCGCCTCGATCCACGCTTCCAGGCCGCCCTCGAGAAACGCCGCGTCGAAGCCGGCACGGGCGAGTGCGCGCGCCGCCTCCCGGCTCACCTCGTGGCCGGCGACGCAGTAGGCGACCACCGGCCGGCCGGCGGCGTGCAGCGCGGCGAAGGAAACGATGTCCGCGTGGGGCCGCAGGGCCCCGGGGATGATGCGCGGCAATGCTTCGAAGCGGGCGGGCGCGCGCAGGTCGAGCAACAGCGGCGATGCGGCGCAGCCGAGGCGGGAATGCATCGCACGGGGAGAGATCGCAACGGTGTCCATGGAGCCTCCGTGAGGTTCGGAAGCAGGGCTTGGACGGACACCGTCTCGGCAGCGGGCGCTGCCCCCGGGAGCCTGCATCCCGAGCGATCCCATGCTAGCGCCCCGGGTCGCTCCGGATCAAGCGCAGGCTGCGTGCTAGACTTTTCGGTCCCAGGGAGATTTTTCGACATGAACGCGACTGGATTCGACCGCGAGCT
>JAICTR010000455.1 GCA_025936275.1 Burkholderiales bacterium | reverse complement strand
CGCCTCGCGCGATTGCTCGATCGCGCGGTGAAGCCCCTCGATCCCGAGTGCGGCGAGTATCGGCCGCCGCAGGTCGCGGTGATCGAGGAGGCGAGCTGCATCGGCTGCACCAAGTGCATCCAGGCGTGCCCGGTCGACGCGATCGTCGGCGCCTCGAAGCTCATGCACACCGTGATCGCCTCGTGGTGCACCGGATGCGAGCGCTGCATCCCCCCATGCCCGGTGGACTGCATCGTGCTCCAGCCGGTCGCCGCGCTGCCCGACGCGGATCTTTCGCGCGCGCGCCATCGCTTCCGCGGCACGCGCCTCGCGCGCGAGGAATCCGAGCGCGCCGCGCGCCTCGCCGCGCTCGAATGAGCCCCGCCAGGCGCGAGGAGCTCTTCCGCCGGCTCGCGGCCGCGATTCCCGATCCGAAGAGCGAGCTCGCCTTCACCACGCCCTTCGAGCTGCTGGTCGCGGTGGTGCTTTCCGCGCAGGCGACGGACAAGGGCGTGAACCTCGCGACCGCGAAGCTCTTTCCCGTGGCCAACACGCCGGAGAAGATCGCCGCCCTCGGCGTGGAAGGCCTCGAGCCCTACGTGAAGACCATCGGCCTGTACCGCGGCAAGGCGAAGAACGTGGTGGCCCTCTCCAGGATCCTCATCGAGCGGCACGGCGGGAAGGTGCCGCGCACGCGCGAGGCGCTCGAGGAGCTTCCCGGCGTCGGCCGCAAGACCGCGAACGTGGTGCTGAACGTCGCGTTCGGCGAGCCCACGATCGCGGTGGACACGCACGTCTTCCGCGTTTCCAATCGCACCGGGCTCGCGCCTGGCAAGGACCCGCTCGAGGTCGAGCTGAAGCTGCTCAAGGCGGTGCCGAAGAAGTACCTGCAGCACGCGCACCACTACCTCATCCTGCACGGGCGCTATACCTGCGTCGCGAAGAAGCCGCTGTGCGGCAAGTGCCCGGTGTTCGCGCAATGCGAGTTCAAGGAGAAGAAGAAGTTCGCCGCGCAGACGCCGGCGGGCGCGGTGGCGCGCTGATGTTCGAGCCGACGCGCGATCAGGCCCGCGATTTCCTCTTCGACCTCTGGCGCAAGCACGCCGCGGGCGAGCCGCTCACGCCGCTGGAGTCGCTCGCGCTTTCGGTCGTGCTCGAGCATCCCGAGTACCACGCGGTGCTCGCCGCCCGCGAGCGCTACCTCGAGCGCGAGTGGCGTCCCGAGGGCGGCGAGACCAATCCCTTCCTGCATCTTTCCATGCACCTCGCGATCGAGGAGCAGCTCTCGATCGACCAGCCGCCCGGCATCCGCGCGGCGGTGGCCTCGCTCGAGAAGCGCCTGGGTCAGCACGACGCGCGCCACGAGGTGATGGATTGCCTCGCGGAAGTGGTGTGGCAGGCGCAGCGCAATCGCGCCGGCTTCGACAACGCCGCGTACCTCGATTGCCTGCGGCGCAAGGCCGCGCGCTAGCCGAGGTAGGCGCCGCCGTTCACGTGCCACTCCTGGCCGGTCACGTAGCGCCCGCGCGGACCCGCGAGGAAGCGCACGACATCGGCGATCTCCTCGGGCCGCCCGCGCCTGCCCACCAGCGTCTCGTGCAGGTGCGGGCTCTTGCCGCTCGTGGCGGTGCGCTTCGTGTCGATCAATCCGGGCACCACGCAATTCACGGTGATCGAGGCCGGCGCGAGGTCGTGGGCGAGCGCGCGCGTGAGGCCGACCAGGCCGAGCTTCGCCGCGACGACATGCGGCCGTCCCGCGGCGCCGGTATGCCCGGACATGCCGCCGATGTTCACGATGGCGCCGGCGCCGCTCGCACGCAGCGCCGGCAGCGACGCCTTCACGCACAGGAACGCGCCGTCGAGGATCACGCCGGTCACGCGCTTCCACGCCGCGAAGTCGATGTCGTCGATCGGCGAGACGTCGCGGATCGCGGCGTTGTTGACGAGGATATCGAGGCGGCCGAAGCGCGCGGTTGCCGCGTGCACCATCGCCTGCACCGCCGGCTCGTCGGCGACATCGGCGAGATGCGCCAGCGCGCGCCCGCCCGCGGCCTCGATCCCGGCGGCGAGCGCCTCGACCTCGTCGCGGGAGCTCCGCGCGTTCACGATCACCGCCGCGCCCGCGTCGGCGAGCGCGAGCGCGATCGCGCGCCCGATGTTGCGCGCGGCGCCGGTCACCAGCGCGACGCGTCCCTCCAGCTCGTGCGTTTGCATGGTCATCCCCGGAACGCTCGCAAGTCGATGGGGCCATCGAATGCCCCGCGCGCGAGGGCGAGCCATTCGCGCGCGCGCGTTTCGGGCCAGCCGCCGCGCGCGCAGTTGGCGAGGAATTTTTCCTCGATCTCG
>JAICTR010000353.1 GCA_025936275.1 Burkholderiales bacterium | reverse complement strand
TGGACCAAGATCTACCACCAGTGGCTCGCGAACATCCAGGACTGGTGCATCTCGCGCCAGCTCTGGTGGGGACACCAGGTGCCGGCGTGGTACGCGGAGGACGGCACGCCCTTCGTGGGACGGACCTACCGGGAGGCGCTGCAGCGCGCCGAAGCGGCGGGGAAGTTCATCCGTCCCGAGGCCCGGGACCCCGACGTGCTCGATACCTGGTTCTCCTCGGCGTTCGTGCCCTTCTCCACGCTCGGCTGGCCGGACGAGGCGGCGCTCGAGAGCGAGCGGCGCTTCTACCTCCCCTCCTCGGTGCTCGTCACCGGCTTCGACATCATCTTCTTCTGGGTCGCGCGCATGATCATGACGACCCTGCACTTCACCGGCGAGGTGCCTTTCCGCGACGTCTACATCAACGCCATCGTGCGCGACGCCGAGGGTCAGAAGATGTCGAAGTCGAAGGGCAACACCATCGACCCGCTGGACGTGATCGACGGCATCGAGTTCAAAGCGCTGCTCGAGAAATCCACCCAGGGGCTGATGCTCGCCTCGCATCGCGACGCGGCGGCCAGGCGCATCAAGCGCGACTATCCCGGCGGCATCACCGCGTACGGCGCCGATGCGCTGCGCTTCACCTTCGCTTCGCTCTCGACGCTGGGCCGCACGCTCAACTTCGACTTGAAGCGCTGCGAGGGCTACCGCAGCTTCTGCAACAAGCTCTGGAACGCCGCGCGCTTCGTGCTGATGAACTGCGAGGGTCACGACACCGGCCTCGACGACAAGGCGCCGGTGGAGCTCTCGCACGTCGACCGCTGGATCGCGAGCCGCCTGCAGCGCGCCGAGCGCGAGGCGATCGAGGCGCTGGAGGCGTATCGCTTCGATGTCGCCGCGCGCACGATCTACGAGTTCGTGTGGGACGAGTACTGCGACTGGTACGTGGAGCTCGCGAAGACCCAGCTCGCCAACGGCAACGAGGCGCAGAACCGCGCCACGCGCCGCACGTTGATCCGCGTGCTGGAGGCGATCCTGCGCCTGGCCCATCCGATCATCCCGTTCATCACCGAGGAGCTGTGGCAGACGGTGGCGCCGCTCGCCGGGCGCGCGGGCGAGACCATCATGCTCGCGCCCTACCCGATCCCCGACGAGCGCAAGATCGCTCCGAACTCCGAGCGCGAGGTGGAGATCGTGAAGGAGGTCGTGAACGCTGCGCGCAACCTGCGCTCGACGATGGGCATCGCGCCCTCGGCGCGCGTGCCGATGTATCTCGCCGAGGCCGATCCGGCGCTGCGCGGGCATGTGGCCGGGATCTCGGCGCTCGCGCGGCTCTCCGAGGTGCGCTTCGTGGAGAAGCTTCCCGCGCAAGATGCGCCGGTGGCGATCACAGGTGTCGCGAAGCTGATGCTGCACGTGGAGATCGATCGCGACGCGGAGCGCGTGCGCCTCGCGAAGGAGATCGAGAAGCTCGAGGGCGACCTCGCGAGGACCCGCGCGCAGCTCGGCAACGCTTCGTTCGTCGAGCGCGCCCCGGCCGCGGTCGTGGACGAGGCGAAGAAGCGCCTCGCCGATTTCGAGGCGCGGCAAGCGGACCTGCGCTCGCAGTTGACCAAGCTCGCCGGCTGAGCGGCCGGCCTTGCCGCTTCCCCACAGCATCCGGGCGCTCGAGTCGCCCAACTTCCGCCGCTACTACATCGGGCAGGCGGTCTCGATGCTGGGGACCTGGGTGCAGTCGGTGGCGCTCATGTGGCTCGCGTACCGGCTCTCGGGCTCCACCTGGTTCACGGGCTTGATCGGGTTCCTGAACAGCGCGCCGCATCTTTTCCTGGCGACCTTCGCCGGCGTGCTCGGCGACCGCGTGAGCCGGCGCAAGATGCTGATGGTCGTGCTGACGCTGCTTTCCGTGCAGGCCGCGATCCTCGCGATCCTCTCGGGGCTGCACATCATCACCATGGGCGAGCTCGCGGCGCTCGCGCTCTTCGCGGGCGTCTGCAACTCGTTCGAGACGCCGACGCGGCAATCGATCTTCTCGCAGCTCCTCGAGCGGCGCGAGGACCTGCCCAACGCGATCGCCATGAACTCGATGCTCATGAACGGCACGCGCCTCGTGGGTCCCTCGCTGGGCGGGTTCATCATCGCCGCCTTCGGCGAGACCGCGTGCTTCACGCTGAACGCGGTGAGCTATTCGGCGGTGCTGGTGGCGCTCTTCGGCGTGCGGATCGTGCACCCGCGGCCGAAGCGCGAGAGGAAGCACCCGCTGCGCGACCTCGCCGAAGGCTGGAGGTACGCGATGGGGCTCGTGCCGGTGCGGCGCATGCTGTTCATGCTCTCCGCGGTGAGCTTCTCGATCAGCCCCTACTCCACGCTCATGCCGGCGATGGTGGTGAAGCACTTCGGCGCGGGCGCGGAGCTGGTGGGCGTCTTCATCGGCGCGGTGGGCTTCGGCGCGGTGATCTCGGCGATCTCGCTCGCGCGCCGCCCCAGCGTGCGCGGCCTCGGCAAGTGGATCGCGATCGCCGCCATCGTCGCGGGGCTGGGCTCGTTCGGCTTCGGCTTCTCGCGCAGCATCTGGCTCTCGATCCCGCTCATGATGATGACCGGCTTCGGCATGTTCATGACCGGCGCCACCTGCAACACCATCCTGCAGACGATGGTGGACGAGGAGAAGAGGAGCCGCGTGATGAGCTACTACACGATGTTCTTCATCGGCGTGGCGCCCCTCGGCCACTACACGCAGGGCTGGCTCGCCGAGCACATCGGCGCGCCGCACACGTTCGCGGTCGCCGGCGCGATCTCCCTCGCCAGTGGAATCGCCTTCGCCGCGCAACTCTCCTCTTTCCGCTCGCACCTGCGGCTCGTGTACGTGAGCCGGGGTATCATCCCCGCGACCGAGAACACCACGATGGGCAATCCATGACGACGCTCGCGGGACGCACGGCCTTCATCACGGGAGCGTCGCGCGGCATCGGGCGCGAGATCGCGCTGCGCGCCGCGCGCGACGGCGCGAACGTCGCACTCGCGGCGAAGACCGCCGAGCCGCATCCGAAGCTCTCGGGCACGATCCATTCGGTGGCCGCCGAGGTCGAAGCGGCCGGCGGCCATGCGCTCGCGATCCAGCTCGACGTGCGCGACGAAGCGGCGATCGCTGCGGCGGTGGCTCGCGCCGCGGAGAAGTTCGGCGGCATCGACATCCTCGTGAACAACGCGAGCGCGATCAGCCTCACGCCGACGCTCGAGACGCCCGCGAAGCGCTTCGACCTGATGATGGGCGTGAACGCGCGCGCGACGTTCCTCTGCTCGCAGGCATGCATCCCCTGGCTTCGCAAGGGCACCAACCCGCACATCCTCAATCTCTCGCCGCCGCTCAACATGCAGCCGCGCTGGTTCGCG
>JAICTR010000160.1 GCA_025936275.1 Burkholderiales bacterium | reverse complement strand
GGACCTTCGACGACTTCTGGGGGCCGCTGCTCAAGACGCACTTCGAGTACAGCTTCTATCCCGGCGCGGCCGGGCAGGTGGGCTACGAGCTGTGGATCCACAAGCGCGAGCACGACGCCTACAACCTGCTCTTCGGCAACATGGGGCCGGAGATGATCATGTACGCGCTGAGGAAGCCCAACTACAAGTTCCCCGACGACTACCAGTATTTCTGCCGCACCGACGTCGACGACAGCATCATCTTCGGCTCGAGGAAGGGCAAGATCCAGACGCTGCAGCAGGCGATCGACGAATCGAAGAAGCGCACGCTGAACGTCGCGGTGAGCCGCCTGCCGCACCCGGCCTCGATCTGCATCCTCTCGCTCGGCAAGGCCACGGGCGGCAAGTTCAACCTCGTGCCCTACGGCGGCGGGCACCCCACGAGCATCGCGGTGCTGAACGGCGAGTGCGACATCGGGGCGCTGCCGATGGGCACCGTCGTCTCGCAGAAGGAGACGCTGCAGGTGCTGGGCATCTTCAACGACGAGGCGCACTGGGGCAAGTACACCGACGCGCCGTCGGTCAACAAGGTGGCCGGCACGAAGATCCCCGCGCTGCCGTCCGCGCACGCCTGGGCGGTGCACACGGACTTCATCGAGAAGCATCCGAAGGAGTTCGCGATCCTCAACGACACCGCGCGCAAGGTGTTCGACGATCCCAAGTACAAGGCCGAGTACGGCAAGACCGGCGCGCCGCCGGAATCGCTGCAGTACGGCGACGAGAAGGTCTGCACCGAGTACGCGAACCACATGATCGAGCTCGCCAACGAGTACAAGCCGCTCCTCACGGCGAAGAAGAAGGGCAAGAAGAAGTGAAGGAAGAGAAGCCGAGGGCGCTCGCCGCCGATCTCGTCATCCCGGTCGTCGCCCTCGCCTTCACGGTGTACTTCTTCTACTCGACGCGCGAGCTGGGCTGGGAGGCGCGCGCCAACGGCCTCATCGTCGGCGCGCTCCTCATCGTCCTGGGCCTGGTGCAGATCGGACGGGTCGCGGTCGATTACGTGCGCAAGCGCGGCACCTTCAGCTTCGGCCCGCTGGTCGAGCCGCGCGACATCTTCCACAAGCGCCTCGGCTTGCTCGCGATCACGATCGTCTTCGTGGCCACGCTGCCGTGGCTAGGCCTCGGGATCGGGCTCTTCGCCGCGCTCGCCGCTTCGTTCGCGCTGATGGGCGTTCGGCCGTACGCGCGCGTGCTGAAGGTCTCGGCGATCATCACCGTGGTCTGCTGGATCGGCTTCGTCGTGGTGCTCGACATCGGGCTGCCGCAGGGGCCGCTCGAGAAGCTCTACTCGCATTTCCGCGGAGACTGAGCGCCAATGAGCTGGGACCTCCTCGGGCACCTCTTCGTCTCGCAGCTCTCGCTGTGGTGGATCATCTGGCCGGGGATCATCCTCGGCATCATCGTGGGCTTCCTTCCCGGCTTCAACGCCGAGAACACGCTCATCATGCTGCTGCCGCTCACCCTCGCGATGCCGGTGCACTACGCGTTCGCGTTCATGACCTCGCTCTACTGCGCGACGCACCTGGGCGGCGGCATCCCGGCGATCCTGGTGCGCATCCCCGGCACGCCCGGTGCCGCGGCGACGACACTGGACGGATATCCATTGACGCAGCAGGGTCGCGGGCAGTTCGCGCTCGTGCTCTCGTTCTTCGCTTCCGTGTTCTCGGGGCTTTTCGCCTGCATCGTCACGGTCGCGCTGCTGCCCTACCTCTCCGCGATGGGCCTGTACCTGCGCTCGGTGGAGATGGTGGTGGTGATGCTCTTCGGCCTGACGCTGATCGCCGTGATCGCCGCGAAGGACGTGCTGAAGGGTCTCATCGCGGGGCTCTTCGGCCTCATGATCGGCATGATCGGCGTGGACCACATCTACAACACGCCGCGCGCCACCTTCGGCTTCCTCGAGCTCTACGACGGCGTGCCGCTGGTGCCGGCGCTGATCGGCCTCTTCGCGGTGGGCGAGGCGCTCACCATGGCGGAGAGGAAGCTCATCGTGAAGTCGGAGTCGCGCAAGGTGGGCGGTGGCCACGACTGGGGCCAGACCATCGAGGCGATGCACTACTCGATCAAGCGCTGGTGGCACGTGTTCTGGACCGGCATGGTCGGACTCGTGATCGGCATCGTGCCGGGCGCCGGCGCCTCCATCGCCTCGTTCGTCGCCTACCAGCAGTCGCGCATGTGGTCGAAGCACCCCGAGACCTACGGCACGGGCGAGCCCGACGGCGTGATCGCGGCCGAGGGCGGCAACAACGGCGTGTGCTCGGGAACGCTGGTGCCGATGATGGCATTGGGTGTCCCCGGCGGCAGTACGGCCGCGGTGATGATGATCGTGCTGCAGTACCACGGCATGGTGATGGGCCCGCAGCTCTTCACCGACGACCCGGAGCTCGCCTACGGCGTCTTCGTCGGCATGCTGCTCTCCTACCTCTTCATGATCCTCACCATCTTTCCGCTCGCGCGCTACATGTCGCGCGTGGTGCTGATCGAGACGACGTACCTCGTGCCGATCATCATCCTGGTGACGGTGGTGGCGGCGTTCTCCGAGCGCCAGTACATGTTCGACATGGGGGTGGCGATCGTCTTCGGCCTCATCGGCTACATCGCCAACAAGACCGATTTCCACGTGGCGGCGATCCTGATCGGCGTGATCCTGGGGCCGATCTTCGAGAATTACCTGGTGCGGGCGATGCGGCTATCGGAGGGCGACCCGCGGATCCTCTTCTCCTCGACGCTCGGCAACATCCTCTGGGGCTTCCTCGTGCTCTCGCTCCTCTTCCCCGCCTTCCGCGCCTGGCTCAAGAAGCGCAAGGCCGCCGCGGCATGAACGATCGCTCGGCCGCGCCCGACCTTCTCGCGCGCAACGTGAAGCGCGTCTCGCGCCTGGAGATTCCCGGCGGCGGCCAGGTGGTGGTGCAGGGCAAGCACGCTTTCGTGGGCCACATGAATCCGCCCCACGGCACGACGATCGTGGATGTGGAGGATCCAAGGCATCCGCGCGTCGTGGCGACCATCCCCCTCGCCGACACGCGCTCGCACACGCACAAGGTGCGCGTCGCGGGCGACGTGATGGTGACCAACGTCGAGATGAACAAGCGACATCTCCTGCGGCGCGGGTCGCAGAAGATCGCCGACGCCGAAGCGCGCCTCGCGCAATCGCTCGGGCGCGCGCCCACCGAGGACGAGCTCGCGGCGGAGATGAAGGTGACGCCCGCCGATGTCGCCGCGATCCGCCACTTCATGCGCGAGGGCTACCACGACGGCGGATTCAAGGTGTGGGACATCTCCAATCCGGCGAAGCCGCGCCTGCTGCACCACGAGCGCACCTTCGGCTTCGGCACGCACCGCTTCGACATGGATGCGCGCTACGCCTACATCTCGACCGAGATGGAAGGTTTCGTCGGCAACATCCTCGTGATCTACGACCTGGAGAAGCCCGAGAAGCCGGTCGAGGTCGCGCGCTGGTGGATGCCCGGCCAGCACGTCGCGGGCGGCGAGAAGCCCACCTGGAGCGGCTACAGGAACCGCCTGCACCACGCGCTGCGCGTGGGCGACCGGATGTGGGCCGCGTGCTGGCATGCGGGGCTGCGCGTGATCGATGTCTCCGACATCCGCGCGCCGCGCACCATCGGCGCCTACGATTACCATCCGCCGTTTCCCGAGCCCACGCACACCGTGCTGCATCCGCAATTCAAGGTGGCGGGGCGCGACGTGGCGGTGGTCTTCGACGAGGAGCACGACCACGTGCCGGGGCGGCTGCACGCCGGCATGTGGGTCTTCGACGTGACCGACGTCGCGAACATCAAGCCGCTTTCCATGTTCCATGTGAGCGAGCTCGACTCGCCCTGGTCGCGCGTGGGCCGCTTCGGCGCGCACCAGCCGGCCGAGCACATGTCCGATACGCTGGTCTACGCGAGCTGGTTCAGCGGGGGACTACGCGTGATCGACATCGCCGATCCGACGCTGCCCGTGGAGGTCGGCCACTTCATCCCCGAGCCCACCGGCGGCAACACCAGCCCGCAATCGAACGACGTGGACGTCGATTCACGCGGGCTCGTCTACCTGCTCGACCGCAACCAGGGGCTGGATATCCTGGAATTCAACCGGGGGTAGCGCTTCGCTTCGCTGTGGGTCAAGCGGAGAACGCAGATGAACGCCGATAAAGGCCCGCGGATGAACGCGGATCAGGCGTCGTCAGCCACAGATGAACACGGATGAACACAGATGGCGTTCGCGAAGCGGGACATTTCGCGAAAACATCCGAAGACCGCGTCTCATTCCCCCGCTCATCTGTGTTCATCCGTGTCCATCTGTGGTTCCCTCACTATGAATCGCGGCGGCGCAAGAAGGGGGTCATCTGCGTTCATCTGCGGCGAGGGGGTCATCGGCGTCCATCTGCGTTCCATGCCTTAACTGCATCGCGGCAAAGACCAGCGAAGCAAGCATCGTGAGGTGACCCAGCGCCGCGAAGAACATCCCGATCCCCCGCGCGCGTTGCAGCAGGCCCATGTCGCCGAAGAGGTTCACCCAGTCGTGGTGGTCGCTCTCGGCGCCGGTGCGGCCGTTGAGGAGCACCAGCTTCGGGTCGTAGGCGTCGTACATGTACACCGCCATGTCGACGAGCGAGAAGCCGAGGAGCCAGAGCGCGATCGCCGCGCCGAAGCGATCGCCCTTCTTCAGGAACGCGCAGGCGACCACCGCGGGCATGAGGAGCTGGCCGAGCGATCCGCCGAGGATCGTCATGAAATGGCCGAGCAGCCGGAAGATCACGTGCCCGGCCTCGTGGAACGGCAGCAGGCACATGTGGAGGAAGGGGCTGCCGATCATGCCCTCGCGCACGCTGCCGTCGCGCCAGATCCAGATCGTCCACGCGGCGAAGATCGCCCAGAGGACGGTGCGGCCGGTGCGCCCGACGCGCAGCTCGCTCACTTGATCCCCGCGTGCATGAACGACTGCATGAACTGGCGCTGGAAGAGCAGGAACGCCACGAGCAGCGGCGACACCGCCATCAACGTGCCCGCGCTGATCACCGCCCAGTCCACGCCCGATTCCGGCGCGCCGAAGATCGCGAGGCCGACGGTGAGCGGCCGCGTATCGACCGAGTTGGTGATGACGAGCGGCCAGAGGAAGTTGTTCCAGTGGTAGCTCACCGAGACCAGCGCATAGGCGAGATACGTCGGGCGCGCGAGCGGCACGTAAACGCGCCATAGCACGCCCAGCATCGAGCAGCCTTCCACGCGCGCGGCTTCCTCGAGCTCGCGCGGGATGGTCTTGAAGGTCTGGCGCAGGAGGAAGATGCCGAAGGCGCTCGCCATGTACGGCAGGCCGATGCCGACGATGGTGTCGACGAGGCCGAGGCGCGCCATGGTGCGGTAGTTCTCCACGATCAGCACCTCGGGCATGATCATGAGCTGCACCAGCACCAGCGCGAAGGCGATGTCGCGGCCCGCGAAGTCGAAGCGCGCGAAGGCGTAGGCGGCGAGGGTGCAGAGCACGAGCTGCGCGGCGAGCGTCATCGCGACCAGGATCGTCGTGTTCAGGAACTCGCGCGCGAACGGCGCGAACGACCACGCCTTGCGGAAATTGTCGAGGGTGAGCGGCGCGAAGGGATCGAAGTGCGTCGCGAGCGCCGCGGGATGGATCGCCGCCCAGATGGCGTAGGCGAGGGGCGCGATCCAGAGGAGCGCGAGGAGCCACGCGGCGCCGGTCTCCAGGCGCGGCAGGCGCCGTCCCATGACCGCGCTCATCGGTAGTGCACCCGCCTCTCGATCAGCAGGAACTGCACGAGTGCCAGCGCGGCGAGCAGCGCCAGCAGCACCACGGTGAGCGTCGCCGCGTACGCGGTGTCGAAGAAGCTGAACGCCACCTGGTAAATGTAGTAGAGCAGCAGGTTCGATGCGTTGTCGGGCCCGCCCTTGGTGAGGATGAAGAGGTGGTCCACCAGCTTGAACGAGTTGATGGTGGCGTTCACCAGCACGAAGAGCGTGGTGGGCATGAGGAGCGGGAAGGTCACGCGCCAAAAGAAGTACCAGCGCGAGGCGCCTTCCACCTTCGCCGCCTCCTCCAGCTCCGGCGGCAGCGACTGCAGCGCCGCGAGGTAGAAGATCATGAAGAAGCCGGCTTCCTTCCACACCGTCATCACCGCGAGGCAGGCCATCACCGTGTCGGGATCGCCCAGCCAGTTGTGGCTCGAGGCGCCGAAGAGGCCGGTGAGCTTGTCGAGGAGGCCGATCTGCGGCGAGTAGAAGAAGAGCCAGAGGTTCGCCACCGCGATCATGGGCAGGATCGTCGGCGTGAAGTAGCTCATGCGCACCAGCGCGCGCGCCGGCAGGCGATCGTTCACCCACACCGCCATCAGGAGTGCCAGCGCGATGGAGGTGGGAATGGTGCCGAGCGCGAACACCGCGTTGTTGCCCAGCACCTTCCAGAAGATCGGGTCCTGCGCGAGCGCGGCGTAGTTCGCGAGGCCGGCGAAGTGCCTCGGCCGCACCACCGTGCCGGTGGTGAAGAAGCTGTCGAAGAGCGTCGCGGCCGCGGGATAGTGCGTGAACGCGACCAGCAGGACGGCTGCCGGCATGAGCAGCAGCCATCCGTAGACGTAACCGGGGACAGACCACTTGTCCCGCATGCGAGAACGATCTGTCGCGGCCATGCTTCGTTCTTGCATGCGGGACAAGTGGTCTGTCCCCGGTTTTCCTAACGGTAGGGCTTGAGCAGGCGGTCGGCCTGCGATTGCGCCTCTTTCAGCGCCTGGGCGGGCGACTTCTGCCCGGTGAGCGCGGCCTGGATCGCGTCGTCGAGCGCCTTCCTCACGCG
>JAICTR010000501.1 GCA_025936275.1 Burkholderiales bacterium | reverse complement strand
TACTCGATCGACCAGCTGCCGCGGCATTTCTCGGAGCTGCGCCGGCTCACCGCGAAGCTCGCCGACGCGGCGATCGCGGGCGAGGCGCCCAAGGTGGACCTCGCGCGGCTCCCGGAAACCGCGCAACTTCTCGCCGATACGCGCTTCCTCGTCGCCTGCGCCGTGGTGCCGCGGGGCCACGCGCTGTTCCGGTGGCAGGAGGATGCGTCGGGACACGCCGGCCGCACCGGGAGCCTCGAGCAATGGATCGCCCAGGCGCGACCCACGATCGCGAAGCTCCTGCCCGGCTGCGTGTTCGAATGCCTGCTGCCCGATGCGTACTACGTGAACTGCCGCGAATCGGACCGGCGCGTGCGTCCCTTCGGCATCCGCGCGGCGGTCGCCTTTCTCGAGAACGCGCTCAAGGTGAAGCCCGCGGACCTGCAGGCGGTGGTGGCGGGATTCGGCGAGGAGCGCGTCGACGAATACCGCGTCGCCTTCTCGCTCGCCGGCGATAGCGAGGTCGCGCACGGCGTCGTGTGGCCGCTCTACGGCCGCGAGGACGAGACCGCGCGCCCCGGCCCGCTCGACGAGGTGGTGGCGCAGCTCACCGAGAGCGGCATCACCGAGGTGAAGAAGCTCTCCGGCACTTTCACGCCGGAGTACTGCGAGGACTGCGGCGCGCCGCTCTTCGCCAACGCCGAGACGGAGATCGTGCACGCGGAGCTGCCGGAAGAGGCGGATACGCAGGCGGCGCACTTTCACTGAAAGGGAAGTGAAACCGAAAAAGGGGTCAGGTTCCTTTTCCGCTCGCCGGCGAATGCCGGCTTCCGGCGGAAAAGGAACCTGACCCCTTTTTCGAATGGACGCGCTCTCGGAAGTCCTGCGGCTCGCGCGCTTCAGCGCGGACATCGTGCTCGACGCGCATGGGCGCGGCGCGTGGTGCGTCTCGGTGCCGGCGAGCGGCGCGATCGCCCGCGCGCACCTGGTGCTCGAAGGCGAATGCCGGGTGCGCTCGGCGAGCGGCGAGGAAGCGCGCCTTCGCGCGGGCGAGATCGCATACTTTCCACATGGCGAGGCGCATCTCGTCGCGAGCGATCTCACGGCTCCTGCCACGTCGATCGCGGCGCTGGTGCGCGCGCCGCTCGCCGGCGAGCTCGCGCCCGTGCGGATCGGCGAAGGCGGCGGCGCATCGCGCTGGGTCTCGATCACGACGCGCTGCGAGCGGCATCTCGGCGACCCGCTCCTCGCGAGCCTTCCCGCGATCGTGAAGGTGGATCTGCTGGGTGCCCCCGCGTTGAACGCGCTCACCGCGGCGCTCGGGCTGCATCTTTCGTCGAGCGATGCGCCGCCGATCGGCGAGGGCGCGAAGCGCGAGCGCCTCGCCGAGCTCGCGATGGTGGAAACGCTTCGCCGCCACGTGCAGGCGCTGCCGCCCGGCGGCAAGGGCTGGCTCGCGGGGCTCGACGATCGCTACGTCGGCCGTGCGCTCGCGCTGGTGCACGGCAGGCCTTCCGAGCCGTGGACCGTGGAGCGGCTCGGCCGTCACGTCGGAATCTCGAGGAGCGCGCTCGCCGAGCGCTTCAGCGAGGTGATGGGCGAGCCGATCATCGCGTTCCTCACGCGCTGGCGGCTGCAGCTCGCGGCCGAGGCGCTGCTCACCACGCCGCGCGCCGTGGAATCGATCGCGCACGATGCCGGCTACGAATCGGCGAGCGCTTTCTCGAAGGCCTTCCGCCGCATGTTCCGCAAGCCGCCGTCGGTGTGGCGCAAGCGGGCGCGCGGCCGCCAGCCGCGCTAGTCCTACCGGCGTATCCGGGCGTCGCCGACCGGCAAAGCTGCAGGGGCGAAATAGGCGCTCCATGCCGCAGAGGTGCCCAGCGCATGAAAGCGACACGCCCGCTTCATCAGGTCCTC
>JAICTR010000127.1 GCA_025936275.1 Burkholderiales bacterium | reverse complement strand
CCTTCACGTCCACGAGCGCGAGGGCCTCGATCAGCGTGCGGGTGAGCGCCTGGTCCTGCAGGCTGGGCTCCGCGACACCCGAGGGATGGTTGTGGGCGAGGATGACCGCGGCGGCGTTGTGCGCGAGCGCGTGCTTCACGACCTCGCGCGGGTAGACGCTGGTCTGCGTGAGGGTGCCGCGGAAGAGCTCCTCGGCCGCGATCACCCGGTTCTGCGCATCGAGGAACACGCAATAGAAGCATTCGTGCCCGAGGTCCTGCATGCGAAGCCGCAGGTAGCCGCGCACCGCCGCAGGCGAGACGAGCGAATCGCGCGCTTTCATCTCTTCGGACAGCGCGCGGCTCGCGAGCTCCATCACCGCGGCGATCTGCGCCGAGCGGGCCGGGCCGATGCCCGCTTGCACCGCGAACTCGCGCGGCGCGGCCGAGAGCAACCGCGAGACGCGGCCGAAGCGGGCGATGAGCTCGCGCGCCAGGGCGAGGGCGCTCTTGCCGCGCGCGCCGGCGCCGAGGAAGATCGCGACCAGCTCCGCATCCGAAAGGGACGACGCGCCGCGCGCCAGCAATCGCTCTCGGGGACGCTCCAGGAGCGCCGCTTCGGCCGGATCCATGCACACCTCGGGGGTCGTGGGTAAAATGCCTTTATGGGCAAGGTCTTGAATCGACGCATCCTGCTCGGCGTGACGGGCGGCATCGCCGCGTACAAGGCGGCCGAGCTGGCGCGCCTGCTCATCCGCAATAACGTGGAGGTGCAGGTCGCGATGACCGAGGCGGCCACGCGATTCGTCACGCCCGCGACGTTCCAGGCGCTCACCGGCAAGCCCGTGATCACCGATCTCTGGGATGCGAGCTTTCCCAACGCGATGGCGCACATCGAGCTTTCGCGCGGCGTCGAGGCGATGCTGGTCGCGCCGGCGAGCGCCGATTTCCTCGCGAAGCTCGCACACGGCCTGGCGGACGACCTGCTGTCCACCGCATGCCTCGCGCGCAATTGCCCGCTGCTCGTGGCCCCTGCGATGAACCGCGAGATGTGGGACAACGCGGCGACCCAGCGCAACGTCGCCACGTTGCGCGGCGACGGCGTCGCGATCCTCGGCCCCGCCGCGGGCGACCAGGCGTGCGGCGAGGTCGGCATGGGCCGCATGCTCGAGCCGGAGGAGCTCGCGGCGGCGGTCCTGGAATTCCTCGGCCCGAAGAAGCTCGCCGGGCGCAGCGTCGTCGTCACCGCGGGCCCCACCTTCGAGGCGATCGATACGGTGCGCGGCATCACGAACCTCAGCTCGGGGAAGATGGGGTATGCGATCGCCGAAGCGGCGCTCTCGCTCGGCGCCGACGTGACGCTGGTGAGCGGCCCCACCGCCATCGCGCCGCCGCCCGCCGCGCATTTCGTCTACGTCACCTCCGCCGCGGAGATGATGAACGCCGTGAAGGCGAACGTGGCCGACAGCGATTTCTTCTTCAGCGTCGCCGCCGTCGCGGACTACACGCCCATCGCCCGCGCCGCGCGCAAGCTGAAGAAGAGCGAGGCGGACATGGAGATCCGACTGAAGCCGACGGAGGACATCCTCGCGTACGTCGCGGCTTTACCCGACGGCCCGTTCTGCGTGGGATTCGCCGCCGAGAGCGAGAACCTCGCCCACTACGCGCAGGAGAAACGCACGCGCAAGAAAATCCCGATGATCGTCGCGAACCTGGTGCAGGACGCGGTGGGGCGCGACGAGAACGAGGTCACGATCTACGACGACGGCGGCGCCCATGCCCTGGAGCGCGCGCCCAAGTCGCGCATCGCGCGCGAGATCGTCGCGCACGCGATCGCGCTCGCGGAGCGGCGCGCGAAAGCCTCGCCCGCGCATCTCAAGCAAGTGTCCTGAGTCGTCCCTGCCAGTTTCCAGTCGGCGTGAATCGGCGCTGGATCGGCGGGAATCGGCGTTTTGAAGACTTTTGCCCCGACCCCGAATGAGAAAACTCGACATCAGGATCCTCGACGAGCGCATCCGCTCGAATCTTCCCGCCTACGGCACCGCGGGCTCCGCCGGGCTCGACCTGCGTGCATGCATCGATGCGCCGCTCACGCTCGCGCCCGGCGAGACGAGCCTCGTTCCCTCGGGCCTCGCGATCCACCTCGCCGATCCGGGGCTCGCCGCGATCGTGATCCCGCGCTCCGGCCTGGGCCACAAGCACGGTGTCGTGCTCGGCAACCTCGTGGGCCTCATCGATTCCGACTACCAGGGGCAGGTGCTGGTCTCGTGCTGGAACCGCGGCAAGGAGGCGTTCGTCGTGAACCCGCTCGAGCGCATTGCCCAGCTCGTCGTGGTGCCCGTGGTGCAGGTGCAGCTCAACGTGGTGGAGTCGTTCGCGGAAAGCGCGCGCGGCGCGGGCGGCTTCGGGTCCACCGGCAAGCACTGATGCGCGGCATCGTCCTCTTCGCGCACGGCTCGCGCGACGCGCAATGGGCCGCGCCCTTCGAGGCGATCCGCGAGCGGGTGCGGACGAGCCGGCCGGAATACCCGATCGAGCTCGCCTACCTCGAGATCATGGCGCCCACGCTCGAGCAGGCGATCGCCTCGCTCGTCGAGCAGGGCGCGCTCGCGATCACCGTGTTTCCGCTCTTCATGGCGCAGGGCGGGCACCTGAAGCAGGACATCCCGCGCATGCTGGACGAGATCCGCGCGCTGCATCCGCGCATCCCGATGGCGCTCGAGACCGCGCTCGGCGACGCGCCCGAGATCCGGCAGGCGATCGCCGAGTGGATTCTCGCCCGCGCCGGGTGAGCCTCAGCGGCTGCAGATGGAGAAGCCGTCGTTCCAGCCCATCGCGTACTGCGGGTCGCTCGCCATGCGGCCTTGGTTCTTCCTCGCGTACTCGGAGTGCCGCGCCGATTCGCAGCCGTCGATGTAGCCGTCGCGCGTCGCGGGCGGGTAACCCGCGAGGTTGTACGCGGGCCGCGGCGCGTGCGAGCGGCGCTCGGCCGCCTGCTTCGGCGTCTCGGGACCTTCGGGAATCGACGCGCAGCCCGCGGCGAGCAGGACCAGCGCGAAAAGCAGATGTCGTCGCACGCCACACCTCATGCGTTAACCTGATGCGTCCTTCGAGGGAAAATCCGTGAAGCCCTTCTTCGACCGCGTTTCCATGTTGCGGGTTCTTGCCGCGTTGCTGATCGCCGCCTCGCTACCGGCGCTTGCCGATGCCGCGCCGCGCACCACTGTGCTGCACGTCGGCTCGCAAGCCCTCAAGGTCGAGATCGCGGCGAGCGAAGCCGAGCGCAACCGCGGCCTCATGTTCCGCAAGAGCCTGCCGCGCGAGGAAGGCATGCTCTTCATCTTCGACGACCCGGGCTATTACGCGATGTGGATGAAGAACACGCTGATCCCGCTCTCCGTCGCGTTCGTGGACCGCGAAGGCGTAATCCTCAACATCGCGGACATGGCGCCGCAAACGCTGGATTCGCACCTCGCCGCCGGCCCCGCCCTCTACGCGATCGAGACCAACAAGGGCTGGTTCGCCGCGCACCACGTCCAGGCGGGCGACAAGGTCACGGGGCTTCCCAGGCACTGATGCGAGGAGTGATACGGGTCAAAGGCGATGAAACGCGGATGAACGCGGAAAGCCGCAGATGAACGCGGCAAGCAAAGGCCAAGCGTGTGCTCGGGAAGATTGCGAAAGGGAACCAACGACAAGCACCCCTGCTTGCATTTCCGCGTTCATCTGCGGCTTTCTGCGTTCATCTGCGTTTCCCGATTTTGGTATCCGCCAGCCGCTGACCGGTCACCCCACGAACAGCGGAAAGTGGAACGTCCCCGATGAGGCCATGAAGAAGAGCATCGGGAGCGAGAGCATCACGTTCACGCGCGAGGCGAGGAAGGCCACGCGGCGCGCCTTCGCTTTCTCCGCATCGCTCGCGGCGACCAGGCCGAGCAGGCGCTTCTGGTTCGGCCAGATGAGCACCCACACGTTGAAGAGCATGATGGTGCCCAGCCACGCGCCGATGCCGATCGGGACGTAAGCCGGCTCGCGGAAGAGGAACGCCTCGTCGAATTTCTCGCCGAGGAGGAAGGCGCCCATCACCCACGTCCCGACCGCCGCCCAGCGAAACCACGCGAGCGCGATCGGCACGACGTTGCGCACGATCGCCGCGCCTTCCGGCGGCGTGCGTGCGTTCGCCCGCTCCATCGCGGCGCCCTGCACGAAGTTGAAGTAGTAGAGCAGGCCGACCCACATCATCCCGAAAAGGATGTGCAGCCAGCGGCCGATGCCGTAGTGGACGAACTCCCAGCTCATCGCCCTAGCCTCCCATCATCGCGCGCGCGAGGAACCAGAGGACCACCGTCAGCACGAGTCCCGCGACGGCGGTGCCCCAGAGCGAATCCAGCGGATTCTTCATGTTCGTCTCCGGATCTCCTGGGTACGGGGCAGCGCGCCGATCATAGCATGGGGTCGCGCGCCGACCGGCGGATATCATTCGCAAGATGGAAGCGATTCATCCGTACTCCGGCCTCACGCCGGACGTGGTGCTGAACGCGCTCGAATCGCTCGGGCTGCGCTGCGATGGGCGGCTCCTCGCGTTGAACAGCTACGAGAACCGCGTGTACCAGGTGGGCCTCGAGGAGCCGCTCGCCGATGCGCCCGCCGGCCGCGCCGCGATGGTCGTCGCCAAGTTCTACCGTCCGGCGCGCTGGAGCGATGCGCAGATCCTCGAGGAGCACGCGTTCGCAGCCGAGCTCGCCGAGGCGGAGATTCCGGTCGTCGCACCGCTCGCGCTCGAGGAGCGCACGCTGCACGAGCGCGAAGGCTTCCGCTTCGCGGTCTTCCCGCGCCGCGGCGGCCGCGCGCCGGATCTCGAGAACGAAAGCGTGCTCGAGTGGCTGGGCCGCTTCATCGGCCGCATCCATGCGATCGGCGCCGCGAAGCCGTACGCGCACCGCCCGCGGCTCGACATCGAGAGCTTCGGCGAGGAGCCGCGCGAATACCTCCTCGCGAGCGGCTTCATCCCGCCGGACCTCCTCGCGCCATGGCGACAGGTCGCTGACCTCGCGCTCGAAGGCGTGCGCCATGCCTATGCGCGCGCGGGCGAAATCCAATACATCCGCGTGCATGGCGATTGCCATCCGAGCAATGTGCTGTGGACGCCGGATACCGGCAACGCCCCCGGCGGCCCGCATTTCGTGGACCTCGACGACAGCCGCATGGCGCCCGCGGTCCAGGACCTGTGGATGCTGGTCTCCGGCGATCGCCGCTCGATGGGACGGCAGCTCGGGCGCATCCTCGCCGGCTACGAGGACTTCCGCGAGTTCGACGATCGCGAGCTGGTGCTGGTCGAGGCGCTGCGCACGTTGCGGCTGATTCATTATTCCGCATGGCTCGCGCGGCGCTGGGACGACCCGGCCTTCCCGATCGCCTTTCCGTGGTTCAATACGCCGCGCTACTGGCAGGACCGGATCCTGGAGCTGCGCGAGCAGGTGGCGGCGCTCTCCGAGCCGCCCCTCGTCCCGGAATAGCTCGTTACATTTGCGGGCCCCCGCCCGCACCGTTCCGGAGGAAACTGCGGCCCGGAACGCTGCTCCAACGGCAGCCACGACCCAAAGGCCCATGTCCTCTCCTCCCCCGCCCTCGCGGCCCGCGCTCGAGGATCGTCCTCGCAAGCGATGGGTGCAGCCGGTCCTGATCGTCGCCATCCTCGCCATCGCCGGCATCGGCGCGTGGCTCGCATGGGGATGGACGCACACCTCGTCCCCCGCCGCGGTCGCCGCGAAGGCGAAGGCCAAGGGCGGCGGCGGGCGCCGCGGCGGCTTCGATGCGAATCGCGTGCAGCCCGTGACCGCCGTGCGCGCGAAGGTGGGCGACGTGAATGTGGTCCAGACCGCGCTCGGCACCGTGACCGCGGGCCGCACTGCGACGGTCCGTCCGCGCGTGGACGGCCTGTTGCAGAACATTGCATTCACCGACGGCCAGTCGGTGAAGCCGGGCCAGGTGCTCGCGGAGATCGACCCCGCGCCGTTCCAGGTCGCGCTCGAGCAGGTCGAGGGACAGCTCGCGCGCGACCGCGCGCAGCTCGCCAACGCGAAGGTCGACCTCGGCCGCTACCAGGCGTTGCTCAAGCAGGACTCGATCGCCGAGCAGCAGGTGGACCAGCAGGCGGCGCTGGTGAAGCAGCTCGAAGGGACCGTCAAGATCGACCAGGCGGCGGTCGACAACGCGCGCCTGCAGCTCTCGTACACGCGCATCACCGCGCCGATCGGCGGGCGGCTCGGGTTGCGCCAGATCGATGCGGGCAACATCGTGCGCAGCTCCGATGCGAACGGCCTCGTCGTCATCACGCAGGTGCAGCCGATCGGCGTGATCTTCACCATTCCGCAGGATGTGTTGCCCAAGGTGCTCGCGCGCATGCGCGCCGGCGAGAAGCTGCCGGTCGAGGCGTGGGATCGCGACCAGAAGCAGCTCCTCGACCGCGGCACGCTGGTGAGCACCGACAACCAGATCGACGTCGCGACCGGCACCGTGAAGCTCAAGGCGGAGATGCCGAACCCGCAATTCAAGCTCTTCCCGAACCAGTTCGTGAACGTGCGCATGGTGGTCGATACGCTGCACGGCGCCGTGGTGGTGCCCTCGGCCGCGATCCAGCGCAACACGCAGGGACCGGTGGTGTGGGTGGTGGGCGATGACGGGACCGCGACCCTGCGCCCGGTCACGACCGGTCCCACGGAAGGCCTCGACACCGCGATCTCCGCCGGGCTCAAGGCGGGCGAGCGCGTCGTGACCGACGGCGTGGATCGCATCCGCGAGGGCGCGAAGGTGGAAGTGGTCGAGCCCGGCGCGCCCGCGCCCGCCGCGGCGCAGTCCAGCTCCGAGGCGGCGAAGGGCGGCCGGCATCGCGGCAACGGCAAGGGACGCGGCGGCGAAGGCAAGGCGCGCGGCGGGCGCACGAGCGCGGGCGGGGCGCAGGGCGCGCAGTGAACCCGTCGCGGATCTTCATCCTGCGGCCGGTCGCGACCGCGCTGCTCATGGTGGCGGTGCTGCTCGCGGGCTTCGTCGCGTATCGCGAGCTGCCGCTCTCGGCGCTGCCCGAGGTGGACTACCCGACGATCCAGGTCGTGACGCTCTATCCCGGCGCGAGCCCCGACGTCGTCACCTCCTCGATCACCGCGCCGCTCGAGCGGCAGTTCGGGCAGATGCCGGGCCTGAAGCAGATGTCCTCGACGAGCTCCGGCGGCGCATCGGTGATCACGCTGCAGTTCGAGCTCGCGATCGACCTCGATACCGCGGAGCAGGAAGTGCAGGCGGGCATCAACGCCGGCGCGAACCTCCTGCCGCAGGACCTTCCCTCGCCGCAGATCTACAGCAAGGTGAATCCCGCCGACGCGCCGATCCTCACGCTCGGCGTCACGTCGCGCACCATTCCGCTCACCGACGTGCAGAACCTGGTCGACACGCGGCTCGCGCAGAAGGTCTCGCAGATCCCGGGCGTGGGGCTGGTGACGCTTTCCGGCGGGCAGCGGCCCGCGGTGCGCGTGCAGGTGAACCCGAAGGCCGCGGCCGCCCAGGGCCTCTCGATGGAGGACGTGCGCACCGCGATCGCCGCGGCGAACGT
>JAICTR010000044.1 GCA_025936275.1 Burkholderiales bacterium | reverse complement strand
TCGCCACCGTGCGGTCGATGATCGGGTCGACCGCCTTGTAGACGACGCCCATCGCGCCCTGGCCGATCTCCGAGACGATCTTGTAGCGGCCGAGCGTCGAGATCATCGTCACTTCTTGGGAACGGATGCGGTCGCGGGGGACGCGCCCTTCTCGCGGGCGCTCTTTTCCTTCGCCTCGCGCGCCGCCTTCGCGGCGAGCTGGCGCTTCGCGGTCGCCTTCGCGCCGGCGAACGTGTGCGTCCACGACGGGTGCCCCGCCTCGGCGGGCGTGAGGTCGAAGTCGGGGTCGACGTCGTAGATCTTGATGAACTCGGCGCGGCACTCGCGGTAGTGGCGCTGCAGGCAGTCGGTGAACGCGATGAATTTCATCGCCTTCACCTGGTCGGGCTTCTGCTGCAGGCCCTCGGCGAGCGCGGCATCGAGGAGCTTCCTCGACGCGGCGTACTCGCCGGCGTCGTACTTCACCATGCCGTCGGCGAGGAGCTGCTGCGCCTTGCTCACCGGCGAGACCTGCTTCGACACCGTGGCGGTCGCCTCGCGCTCGGCGATGAGCTGCGTGCGCACATCCCGGTACACGGGACCCCACACCGGGTGGCCGTCCTCGGCGGGCGTGAGCGAGAACTCGGGATTGATCTCGAAGGCCTTGCGGAACTCGTCGCGGCACTGGGCCTCGCGGCTCGAGGTGCAGTAGATGAACGCGAGCAGCTTCCTCGCGCGCGACTGATCGGTCTTCGCGAGCAGGCCGTGCGCGAGCGCCTCGTTGAGGCTCGACTCGGCCTTCGCATACTCGCCTGCGTCGTACTGCTTCACGCCGGCGGCGAGGGAATCCTGCGCGCGCGCACGCAGCACGTCCTCGGTGATCTGCGGCGTCACCGCCTGCGGCTGGTTGCCCTTCGTCTGCAGCTGCTCGCAACCGGCGAGCGTCGACAATGCGAGCGCCGCGAGGAGCGTGCCGCGGAGGAAGGCGGGTGCGCGTGTCATTGGAATTTGTACCTCACGGTGACCTCGTCGCGGGCCTTGAGGTCGAGGCTCTCCACGTGCGGCGTGAACGTGGTGTTGCGCACCTCGATCTTGTACTTGCCCGGCTCGAGCTTGAGGGATTTCATCGGCGGCGTGACGCCGCGCGACTTGCCGTTCACGAAGATCTCGCCCCATGGCTGCACGGCGAAGACGAGCGTGGCCGGCGGCAGCGCGGGCTTCGCCGGCTCGGCCTTGGGCTCGGGCCGCGGCTCGGGCTTCGCGGCGGCCTTCGCCGGCGCGGGTTCGGTGCGCGCCGAGGCGGGCGCCGCGGGCGGGATCTGCGCCCGCGTGGGCTTCGGCTCGAGGACGTGGTTCTCGGGCTTGAGCTCGGGCTTCGCCGGCTCCGTCGTCTTCGGCGGCTCCGCCGCCTTGGTCCCTTCCGTGGGCGGCGTGCCGGCCCCGGTGGCGGGCACGCCGGCGCTCGTCTGCGCGGGCTCGCTCGAAATGGATGGCGTGAGCGCCGCGCTCGCGAGCTCGGGGTTGCCGGGTTTCTTGGTCGCGACCAGGATGCCGAGCACGATCACCAACGCGGCGAGGCCGCCCGCGACCAGGGTGAGCTTCTTCCGGTCGTGCACGAACGAGGGAATGGTGAGCGTCACCGTGGAGCTTCCCGGCTGCGGGCCGGTGCGCGACTTGCGCGCGTTGGGCGAGGTCGAGGACGCGCGGTCCTTCATCCCGTCCTTGGCCTTCTGCAGCGCGCCCTCGTGGTGGCCGACCACGTAGATCTCGTGCTCGCGCACGTGCTTGTCGGTGCGCGAGCCCTCGTACGTGAAGAGCTTCGCGTATTCGCTCGCGAGGTTCGAGACCACGTCGTAGTACGAGCGCGAGACGACGATCTGCCCCGGGCGCGCGAAGCTCATGATGCGCTGCGCGACGTTGATGCCGTCGCCGATGATGTTCGGGTGGCCGTTGATGTCCTTCACCAGCTTCACGGGCCCGAGGTTGATGCCCATGCGCACCGAGTCCTCGCCCGAGGCCTCGACCATCGTCGCGGTCATGCCCTCCTTGATCATCTTCTCGCGCAGGGAGAGCGTCACGAAGAGCGCGTCTTCCGGGTCGCCCAGGAAGCTGATCGCCGCGCCGTCGCCGGTGTCGAGGATGATGCGATCGTTGACCGGGATGTCCTGGATCGCTTCGGAGAGGTTGTTGGTGAGCGCGGTCTTGAGGCGGATCTGCTCCGTCACCGGCTTCTTGGAGTAGCCGACCAGGTCGATGAACACGACGCTGCAAATGAACGTGCGGTTTGCCTGATCGAGCATCGTGTGCGGCCTGGTGTGGAACGGCGGGGAGCCGACCCTCGCTAAGTTTGATTAGTTGTGGTAATGCAGGGACTTACACTGCGAATTTCGGGCAATTCCTAGTTTAACCGAAAGGGAGCGAAAAAGCCTGTGTTCCGGGTCACAGCTCGAAGGTGCGGCCGCTGAGGCCGCGCGCCTCGTCCCCGAGGAGAAACAGGAACGCGTTCGCGGCCTCTTCGGGCGTGCGCAGCTTCGACCGGTCCTCGCCGGGATGGCTCCGCGAGCGCTGCGGCGAGGCGATCGGCCCGGGGACCAGCACGTTGATGCGCGGCTTGCCGGCGTGCTCGAGCTCGTCCGCCCAGATCGCGGCGAGCGTCGAGAGGCCCGCCTTCGCGACGGCGAAGCCGCCCCAGTAAGCGCGCGGATGCACGCCGTGGGTCTCGCCGGTGAAGATCACCGAGGCCGCGGGCGCCGCGTTGAGCAACGGCAGGCAGGCGCGCGTGAGCGCGAAGGGCGCGGCGAGGTTCACGCGCAACGTCTCCAGCCATCGCTCGAGGGATTCGTCGGCGAGCGGGCCGAGCGGCGCGAAGTGGCTCGCGCAATGCACGATCCCGTCGAGGCGCTTCAGGTCGCGGCGCACGAGCGCGGCGAGCGCGTCCAATTCCGCGCCGCCCGCGGTCGCGAGGTCGAGCGGCACGAGCGCGGGCTCGGGGCCGTTGGCGGCGCAGATCGCGTCGTACGTCGCCTCGAGCTTCTCCTGCTTGCGGCCGAGCAGCGCGAGCGTCGCGCCGTGCGCGGCGCATGCGAGCGCGACCGCGCGGCCGAGGCCCTGGCCGGCGCCGGTGACGAGGATCACGCGTCCGGCGAGGAGGTCCGGCGCCGGCTCATAGCGCTCGCGTGGGAATTTTTCGAGGGTCATGGTTGGCGAGGTAGCGAAGCGCGGCTTCGGCGGCGAGGCGCCCGCTCGCCACCGCGGCCTCGAGCGTGGCGGGAAGGTCGCCCGCGGTGTAGTCGCCGGCGAGGAAGAAGCCCGCGGCGGGCGTCTCGTGCATCGGGCGGTACGCGCCCGGAATGCAAGCGAAGGTCGCGCGCTTCTCGACGATCGCCTTGGTCCATGCCGGCGGTGCGAGCGGACCGAAGGCGGCATCGATCTCGCGATGCGCCATGGTGCCGAGCACGTCGTTGTCGAGCGACAGGTGCGGGCCGGAGGCGGAAATGACCGCGGCGAGGAGTCCGCGCGCGCCGGTGAGCGCCTCGCGATCGAACACCCACTGCACGTGCCCTCCGGCGAGCCCCACCATCGGAAAGGGCAGGCGCACCGGCGCGTCGTACTGGAGGTACACGGTGGCGATCGGCTCGTGCGCGATCGAGGCGATGCGCGCGGCGAGCTCGGCGAGCGCGGGACAGGTGGCGAGGAGCTGCGGCGCCTGATGCGGGGGCAGCGCGCAGATCACCGCGTCGAAGGCGTGCTCCCGGCCGCCGGCATCGAGGGTCCAGTGTCGATCGCGGCGCGTCGCGGCCGCGACGCGCGTGCCGAGCGCGATGTCGGCGCCGCGCTCGCCGAGCCAGTCCACGGCGGCCTCGGGCAGCAGCGCCGACAGGTCGCGCGCCGGCAGGAGGAGATCCGAGTCCTCGCGCCGGCCGAAGAGCGCGCGGCGCATCACCGTGACGAAAACGCGCGCGTCGGCGCGATCGATCGGCGTATTGAGCGCCGCCACGCAAAGCGGGCCCCAGAGGAGCTCCGCGAGCGCGGGCGTCTGCCGGTGCTGTTCGAGGAGTGCCGCGACCGTCGCGCCTTTCGCCGGCTCGAATCCGCGCCGCTTGAGGCGCAGCGAGAAGCGAAGCGCGGCGACGCGGTCGGCCAGCGAGAGCCCGCGTGCGAAGGCGAGCGCCGCCGCGAGATTCAACGGCGCGGGAAGGCGCGGCGCGGCGAGCGACAGGCGGCCGGCCACTTCGAGGCGCAGCGGCAGCCTTTGCAATGCGCGCGGCGAGACGCCGACCTCGCCCATCAACGCGAGCGTCTCGCGGTAGGCGCCGAGCAGGATGTGCTGGCCGTTGTCGAGCGACTGCCCGCGGTAATGCACGCGCCGCGCGCGGCCGCCGGGAACGCGGCCCGCCTCGAAGACGCTCACCGCGCATCCCGCCCGCGCGAGCGCGACCGCCGCGGAAAGCCCCGCGAAGCCCGCGCCCACGATGGCGACGCGCCGCATTCGCCTCGCGCCGCCCGGCATCGCCGAGGATCGTTGCGTGCTCATGCGCGCACCCAGGTCTTCCACGCGATCCAGAGCTTGCGGATCGGCGTGAGCGCCGTGCGCCGGTCGAGCACCTGGAAGCCGTCGCGGCGGATCTCGGCGAGGAGCGCGCGATAGATGGCGGCCATGATGAGCCCCGCGCGCTGCGCGCGGCGATCTTCGGGCGCGAGGCGCGCGAACGCGTGGTCGTAATACGACTCCGCTCGATCGGCCTGGAACGCCATGAGCGCGCGGAAGCGCTCGTCGGCGCGGCGCGCGAGGATCGCCTGGTCGTCGAGGCCGAAGCGCGCGAGCTCGTCGGCGGGCAGGTACACGCGGCCGCGGCGCGCGTCCTCGCCCACGTCGCGGATGATGTTGGTGAGCTGGAACGCGATGCCGAGCGTCTCGGCGTATTCGAGGGTCGCGGGGCTCGAGTAGCCGAAGATGGACGCCGAGAGCTGTCCCACGACGCCCGCGGCGCGATGGCAGTAGAGGGCAAGCGCGTCGAAATCGGCGTAACGGTGGTGGGTGAGGTCCATCTCCATGCCGTCGATGATCTCGTTCATGCGCGCGGCATCGAGCCGATAAGCTTGCACGAACGGCGCGAGCGCGCGGGTGACCGGGTGCTGCGGGTGGCCCGCGAAGAGGTTCGCGACCTCGGTGCGCCACCACGCGAGCTTCGCGCGCGCGACCGCCGTGTCGCTCACCTCATCGGCCACGTCGTCGACCTCGCGGCAGAAGGCATAGAGCGCGGTGATCGCGCGGCGCCGCTCCGCCGGCAGGAAGAGGAAGCTGTAGTAGAAGCTCGAGCCGCTTTGCGCGGCCTTCTGCTGGCAGTACTCGTCGGGGGACATCGAGAGGTCGGACCCTGTATGTGCCGTCGCCCAGGGGTCAGACCCTGGTGTTGCTTCTGCTCGGTTCAGGGTCTGACCCCGGTCTTGATCGTGGCGCGCACCAGGATCGCGATCCAGTCGATCGTGCCCAGCTGGGGCCGCCGCCGGAAGACATCGCCGCGCGCGGCCTCGATTTTATCGAGAATCGCGAGGCCGCCCGCGATCGTCGCGCGGATCTCGAGGCCGAGGCGTCCGGGAAGCACGCGGCCGAGCGGTGCGCCTTCGAGCATCATCGCCCGCGTGCGTGCGCATTCGAAGGCCATGAGCGCCGTCCAGCGATCGTCGGCGATGCCCTCGGCGATGGCGCGCTCGTCGACGCCGAAGCGCGCGAGATCTTCCTGTGGCAGGTAGACGCGGCCCTTGGCCCAGTCGATCGCGACGTCCTGCCAGAAGTTGACCAGCTGCAGCGCGGTGCAGATGCGATCCGAGAGAAGCGCGTTCGCGTCATCGCTCCGGCCGAACACTTGCAGCACGAGGCGGCCCACCGGATTCGCCGAGCGTCGCGAGTAATCGACGAGCTCCGTGAACGTGGCGTAGCGCTTCTTCACCACGTCCTGCTTGAACGCATCGATGAGGTCGGCGAGGAGGGAGGTCGGCAGGCGATGCGCGCGGACCGCGGCGGCGATGCGCGTGAACTCGGGCGCGGGCTCGCGTCCCGCCTCGATCGCGGCGAGCGCCTCGAGGTAGCGCTCGAGTCCCGCGAGGCGCTCCGCGTCGGCCCTGTCTCCCTCGTCGGCGATGTCGTCGGCGCTCCGCGCGAAGCCGTAGAGGGCCTCGATGGGAGCGCGCGCCGCGGCCGGCAGGAGCCATGACGCGACGGGGAAGTTCTCGTAGTGATCGACGGGCAATGCGAGGGCCGAAGCGCTTGAATTTCATGGATTATATCGGTCGTTGCACGGACCTGCCGCGACACCGGGAGCCCCCTCGTTTCGGGTATAATCCGACGACCGCGAAAGTGGCGGAATTGGTAGACGCACTGGATTTAGGTTCCAGCGCCGAAAGGCATGTGGGTTCGAGTCCCTCCTTTCGCACCACTCGGGGTCAGGCCCCGATTCACGCGCGCGGTCGTCGCTTTCGCGCGTCGCTTCATGAAATCGGGGTCTGACCCCGATTTTCTCCAACAAGGAAAATTCGATGCAGCAAGCAGTCCAGAGCACACCCAGCCCGCTGGAACGCAACATCACGGTGTCGGTGCCGGTCGCGCAGATCGAGGCCGAGATCGCGACGCGTTTGAAGCGCCTGGCGCGCACCGTGCGCATGCAGGGCTTCCGCCCCGGCCACGTGCCGATCAAGATGGTCGAGCGCCAGTACGGCTTCCAGGTGCGCCAGGAAGTGGTTTCCGACACGGTGCAGAAGTCGTTCGCCGAGGCGGTGAAGGACAAGTACCGGGTCGCGGGCTTCCCGCGCTTCCAGCCGAAGCCCGCCGAGAGCGGCGCGAACGACGTCGAGTACACCGCGACTTTCGAGGTGTATCCCGAGGTGGCGATGGGCGAAATCTCCGGCGCGCGCGTGACGCGTCCGGGCACCAAGGTCGAGGACAGCGACGTCGACGCCACGCTCGAGACGCTGCGCAAGCAGCGTGCGAAGTACGAGAACACCGACCGCGCGGCGAAGCACGGCGACCTCGTCAACATCGACTTCGAGGGCCTCATCGCCGGCCAGCCGTTCGAGGGCAACAAGGCATCCAATTTCACCGTGGTGCTCGGCGAGAACCGCATGCTGCCGGACTTCGAGGCGGCGCTGGTCGACATGAAGGCGGGCGAGCAGAAGACGTTCCCGCTCACCTTCCCCCAGGACTACCACGAGTCGGTGCGCGGCAAGACCGCCGACTTCACGGTCACCGTGAACCAGGTGGCCGAGCCGCGGCTTCCGCCGGTGGACGCGGAGTTCGCGAAAGCGCTGGGCGTCGAGGACGGCGACGTCGCGCGCCTGCGCCGCGAGGTGCGCGAGAACATGGAGAAGGAAGCCGAGAAGCGCGTGAAGGCCAACGTGAAGGAGCAGGTGATCGGCGCGCTGCACGACGCGGCGCGGTTCGATGTGCCGCGCGCGCTCCTCGAGGCCGAGATCGAGCGCATGCGTCAATCGGCGCTCGAGGACCTCAAGCAGCGCGGCATGACGGTCGAGGACCGCTCGCTGCCCGCCGAGCTCTTCGCCGATCGCGCCGTGCGGCGCATCAAGGTGGGGCTGCTGGTGGCCGACCTCGTGAAGAAGCACGACCTCGGCGCGCGGCCCGAGCAGGTGCGCAAGGTGATCGAGCAGCACGCCGAGAGCTTCGAGCAGCCCGACCAGCTGGTCCGTTGGTACTACGCCGATCCGTCGCGTCTCGCGGAAGTCGAGGCGCTCGTGATGGAGGACAACGTCGTAGAATGGGCGATGGGAAAAATGCAGGTCGAGGACAAGCCCGTGCAGTTCTCCGAGCTCATGGGCGCGCAGAAGGATTAGCCATGTTCATCAAGCACGAAAGCGAGCGCGAGGAGCCGGAAGGCCTGGGGCTCATCCCCATGGTGATCGAGCAGTCGGGACGCGGCGAGCGCGCCTACGACATCTACTCGCGCCTGCTCAAGGAACGCATCATCTTCCTCGTCGGCCCGATCAGCGATCCGATGGCGAACCTCATCGTGGCGCAGCTCCTCTTCCTGGAGAGCGAGAACCCGGACAAGGACATCCACCTCTACATCAACTCGCCGGGCGGCAGCGTCTCGGCGGGGATGGCGATCTACGACACCATGCAGTTCATCAAGCCGGACGTCTCCACGCTTTGCACGGGGCTCGCGGCCAGCATGGGCGCGTTCCTGCTCTGCGCCGGCGCCAAGGGCAAGCGCTTCTGCCTGCCCAACGCGCGCGTGATGATCCACCAGCCCTCCGGCGGATTTTCGGGCCAGGCCTCGGACATCGAGATCCACGCGAAGGAGGTCCTGTACCTCAAGCGCAAGCTGAACGAGATGATGGCCCAGCACACCGGCCAGCCCCTGGAAATCATCGAGCGCGACACCGATCGCGACAATTTCATGGGCGCCGAAGACGCGGTAAAGTACGGAATGGTCGATCGCGTGCTGAAGAACCGCACCGAATCGGCGGTGGCGTGAACCAGGGGATTTCCGGCAGATGACCGAAAAGGTTGGGGGAGAGAAGCTCCTTTACTGCTCCTTCTGCGGCAAGAGCCAGCACGAGGTGCGCAAGCTCATCGCCGGGCCGTCGGTGTTCATCTGCGACGAGTGCATCGACCTCTGCAACGACATCATCCGCGAGGAGGCCTCGGCCGACACCGGGCAGAAGGCCGCGAAGAGCGACCTGCCGAGCCCGCACGAGATCTGCGAGATCCTCGACCAGTACGTGATCGGCCAGCTGCAGGCGAAGAAGATCCTCTCGGTCGCGGTCTACAACCACTACAAGCGCCTGAAGACCGGCGGCAAGCAGGACGATGTCGAGCTCGCGAAGTCGAACATCCTCCTCATCGGCCCGACCGGCTCCGGCAAGACGCTCCTCGCGCAGACGCTCGCGCGGCTCCTCAACGTGCCGTTCGTGATCGCCGATGCCACCACGCTCACCGAAGCGGGTTACGTCGGCGAGGACGTCGAGAACATCATCCAGAAGCTGCTGCAGAAGTGCGACTACGACGTCGAGAAGGCGCAGCGCGGCATCGTCTACATCGACGAGATCGACAAGATCTCGAGGAAGAGCGACAACCCCTCCATCACGCGCGACGTGAGCGGGGAGGGCGTGCAGCAGGCGCTCCTGAAGTTGATCGAGGGCACCATCGCGTCGGTCCCGCCGCAGGGCGGCCGCAAGCACCCGAACCAGGAGTTCGTGCAGGTCGATACGACCAACATCCTCTTCATCTGCGGGGGCGCCTTCGGCGGCCTGGAGAAGGTGATCCAGAACCGCACCGATCGCTCGGGCATGGGTTTCGGCGCGCACGTGCGCTCCACGACCGATCGCCGCGAGCTGAACGACATGCTCCATGAGGTCGAGCCCGAGGACCTGATCAAGTACGGGCTGATCCCGGAATTCGTAGGCCGCCTGCCGGTGGTGGCGGTGCTCGACGAGCTCGATGCCGACGCGCTGGTGAAGATCCTCACCGAGCCCAAGAACGCCCTCGTGAAGCAGTACCAGAAACTCCTCGCGATGGAGGGGGTCGAACTCGAGTTTCGCGGGCACGCGCTCTCCGCCATCGCCAAGCGCGCCCTCGAGAGGCGCACCGGCGCGCGTGGGTTGCGCTCGATCATCGAGCACTCGCTGCTCGACATCATGTTCGACCTGCCTTCGCTCTCCAACGTCCAGAAGGTGGTCGTCGACGAGGGCGCCATCTCGGGCGACGGCAAGCCCCTCCTCATCTACTCCGACCAGCCGAAGGTCGCGAGTGGGCAGCAGTAGATCGTCGAGTCCCCTTTCCGCTCCCCGCGTGAGGGGACTTGATGGGGCTCTCCCCGGCCCCCAAGTCTCGAAGCATGACAACCAGGAAAGCCAATGACCGCCTCCTTTTCCGCTGAATCCCGCGTCCTGCCGCTCCTTCCGCTGCGCGACGTGGTGGTTTTCCCCCACATGGTGATCCCGCTGTTCGTGGGGCGGCCCAAGTCCATCAAGGCGCTCGAAGCGGCGATGGAAGAAGGCAAGAACGTGGTCCTCGTGGCGCAGAAGTCGGCCGCCAAGGACGAGCCGAACCCGGAGGACCTCTACGAGGTCGGTACGGTCTCGACGATCCTGCAGATGCTGAAGCTGCCCGACGGCACGGTGAAGGTGCTGGTCGAAGGCGTGCAGCGCGCGAAGATCGAGCGCGTCCTCACCGACAAGGCGAACTTCGAGGCCGAGATCGAGCTCATCGCCTCCGAGGAGCCCGATTCGAACGAGGTCGAGGCGATGCGCCGCACGCTCCTCGCGCAGTTCGACCAGTACGTGAAGCTCAACAAGAAGATCCCGCCCGAGGTCCTCACCTCGCTCGCGGGCATCGACGGGGCGGGCCGCCTCTCCGACACCATCGCCGCGCACCTGCCGTTGAAGCTCGAGCAGAAGCAGCAGATCCTCGAGAACTTCCACGTCGGCCGGCGCCTCGAGCAGCTGCTGCAGCTCCTCGAGACCGAGATCGACATCATGCAGGTGGAGAAGCGCATCCGCGGCCGCGTGAAGCGGCAGATGGAGAAGTCGCAGCGCGAGTACTACCTCAACGAGCAGGTGAAGGCGATCCAGAAGGAGCTCGGCGACTCGGAAGAGGGCGCCGACCTGGACGAGCTCGAGAAGAAGATCAAGTCCGCGCACATGCCCAAGGAGGCGCGCGCCAAGGCCGAGGCGGAGCTGAAGAAGCTGAAGCTCATGTCGCCGATGTCCGCGGAGGCGACCGTCGTGAGGAACTACATCGACACGCTGGTCGCCCTGCCGTGGAAGAAGAAGACCAAGGTCTCCACCGACCTCAAGAACTCCGAGAAGATCCTCGATGCCGACCACTACGGCCTCGAGAAGGTGAAGGAGCGCATCGTCGAGTACCTCGCGGTGCAGCAGCGCGTGGACAAGCTCAAGGCGCCGATCCTGTGCCTCGTCGGCCCCCCGGGCGTCGGCAAGACCTCGCTCGGGCAATCGATCGCGCGCTCGACCAATCGCAAGTTCGTGCGCATGTCGCTGGGCGGCGTGCGCGACGAAGCGGAGATCCGGGGACACCGGCGCACGTACGTCGGCGCGATGCCCGGACGCATTCTCCAGGCGATGCGTCGGGCGGAGTCGGTGAATCCGGTGATCCTGCTGGACGAGATCGACAAGCTCGGGCAGGACTATCGTGGCGATCCG
>JAICTR010000486.1 GCA_025936275.1 Burkholderiales bacterium | reverse complement strand
TTGGCCGCCGACGCCGCCGAAGAAAGCCCGCGCGCCTCGATGATCGCCGCGCCGCGCTTCTGCACCGTCGGGATGAACGTGCTCTCGATCCAGGCCTGGTCGTTGATGAGCTTGGCGGCGTTCTGCCCGTCCACCTCGGCGTGGAAGACGTCCGGATACTGCGTGGCCGAATGGTTGCCCCAGATCGTCATGTGCTTCACCGCGGTGACCGCATTGCCGGTCTTCTGCGCCACTTGCGTGAGCGCGCGGTTGTGGTCGAGGCGCATCATCGCCGTGAACTGCTGCGGCTTCAACGACGGCGCGTTCTTCATCGCGATGAGCGAGTTGGTGTTCGCGGGGTTTCCGACCACCAGCACCTTCACGTCGCGCGAGGCGACCTCGTTGAGCGCCTTGCCCTGCGGCACGAAGATCGCGCCATTGGCCTCGAGCAGGTCCTTGCGCTCCATGCCGGGGCCGCGGGGACGCGCGCCCACCAACAGCGCGATATCCACATCGCGGAACGCGACCTTCGGATCCGACGCGGGCACCATCGACTGCAGCAGCGGGAAGGCGCAGTCGTCGAGCTCCATCATCACGCCCTTCAGCGCCTTCTGCGCCTTGTCATCGGGGATCTCGAGGAGCTGCAGGATCACCGGCTGGTCCTTGCCGAGCATCTCGCCGCTCGCGATGCGGAACAGCAGGCTGTAGCCGATCTGGCCGGCGGCGCCGGTGACGGCGACACGCATGGGCTTCTTCATGGGGACTCCTGGCGTTGTTACCGAGACTTTCCAGCCGCGCATTATACGCGGCGCCCTCGCCTCAATCGGCCTTGCGCGTGTGCAGCGAAACGATCAACACGCCCGCGAGCACCAGCGCCGCGCCCCCGAGCTGCACCGCGGTGATCGGCTCGCCGAGGAAGATGAAGCCGAGGAAGATCGTCGCCACCGGCCCCACGGATCCCACGATCGAGGCGTGGCTCGCGCCGATGCGGCGGATGCCTTCGGAGGTGAGCACGATCGGCATCACCGTCGACACCGCCGCCATGAGGAGCGAGAGCGCGTACACGGGCGCGGGCTGCGCGAGGATCACGTGCCAGTCGCGCATCGCCGCGAAGTGCGCCACCACGGCGATGCACGAGACGATGCCGGCATAGCACGCGAAGCGGATGCTGCCCACGCGTCCCACGAGGCGCCCGCTGCCGAGGAGATACGTCGCGTAGAGCAGCGCGGAAAGCAGCACCCAGAGCGATCCCGCGACGACGTTCCCCGGCTGCGTGCGGAAATCGTTCAGGAACACGATCGCGATGCCGACGTAGGAAATCGCGACCGCCCCCACGTCGCGCAGCGTGATGCGCCGCCCGAAGATCGCCGCCGAGAGCAGCAGCACGAACGTGGGATAGAGGAACAGCACCAGCCGCTCGAGCGCCGCCGTGATGTATTGCAGCCCCAGGAAATCGAAGTAGCTCGAGAGGTAGTAGCCGACGAGGCCCAGCACGACGATCGCACGCAAGTCGGTGGTCGAGAGCCGCGCGGGTCGGATGCGCCGGGCCGACACCCATGCAAGCGCCACGAAGAGCGGCGCGCTGAAGAGCATGCGCAGCGCGAGGAGCGTCAGTGCATCCACGCCGTAGCGGTACGCGAGCTTGATGATCACCGCCTTGCCGGAAAAGGCGATGGCGGCGATGGCGCAGAGGGCCGCGCCGACGAGGCGCGGATAGCGATCGGGAAGCGGCAAGGCGCCGATTCTAGCGCGCGCTCAACGCCGGACGAAGCGCATCAACCCCGGCTGCGTTCGACGGATTCCGCGGCAAGAAGCGATGCCTCGGCCGCGAGCAAAAGCGCGTCGAGCCGATCGGCATCGCGCGGGAAGCGCGAGTGCCCGACGGTCGAGCACATCGCGGAGCCGCAGAACTCGAAGTCGAGCGCCTGCCGTACCCGGCTCACGAGCGCTTCTTCGCCTCCGTCGCCCGGCACGTCGCGGGCGAGGAGCGCGAATTCCGCATCGGACACGCGCGCGACCAGGTCGTCGC
>JAICTR010000209.1 GCA_025936275.1 Burkholderiales bacterium | reverse complement strand
GAACAACGGCATCCTCTTCTCCGAGTCGGCGCTCAAGGGCACGCACTTCATCGAGCTCTGCTGCCAGCGCGGCATCCCGCTCCTTTTCCTGCAGAACATCACCGGCTTCATGGTGGGGCGCAAGTACGAGCACGGCGGCATCGCGAAGGACGGCGCGAAGATGGTGACGGCGGTGTCGTGCGCGAAGGTGCCCAAGCTCACGGTGATTGTGGGCGGCTCGTTCGGCGCGGGCAACTACGGCATGTGCGGCCGCGCCTTCAACCCGCGCTTCCTCTGGACCTGGCCCAACGCGCGCATCTCGGTGATGGGCGGCGAGCAGGCGGCGAGCGTGCTCGCCACGGTGCGCCGCGACGGCCTCGAGGCGAAGGGCGGCAAGTGGTCCGCGGCCGACGAAGAAGCGTTCAAGGCGCCGATCCGCGACCAGTACGAGCGCCAGGGCCATCCGTATTACGCCAGCGCGCGCCTGTGGGACGATGGCGTGATCGACCCGGCCGACACGCGGCGCGTCCTCGCGCTGGGGCTCGCCGCCGCGCTGAACGCACCGATCGAGGAGACACGCTTCGGCGTGTTCAGGATGTGATGAGCGACGTGACCCTCTCCCCGGCCCTCCCCCAAGGGGGAGGGAGATCATTATGACCACAGCCCTCGTCGTCGAACGCCAGGGCCCCATCGGGCTCGTCACCATGAACCGCCCCGAGCGCCACAACGCGTTCGACGACGCGCTGGTGGCGGAGCTCACCGAGGCGCTGCGCTCGATGGAGGCGGAGGAAGGCGTGCGCGTCGTGGTGCTCTCCGGTGCGGGAAAGTCGTTCTCCGCGGGCGCCGACCTCCACTGGATGCGGCGCATGGCGGGCTACTCGATGGACGAGAACCGCCGCGACTCGATGGCGCTCGCCTCGCTCATGCGCACGCTCGCGCACCTGGCGAAGCCCACCGTCGCGCGCGTGCAGGGCCCGGCGTACGGCGGCGGCGTGGGGCTCGTCGCCTGCTGCGATGTCGCGATCGCCGCGCAGAACGCCACCTTCGCGCTCACCGAGGCGAAGCTGGGGCTGATTCCCGCGGTGATCTCGCCGTACGTCGTGGCGGCGATCGGCGAGCGCGCGGCGCGCCGCTACTTCCTGAGCGCCGAGCGCATCGGCGCCGTCGAGGCGTGCCGGCTCGGGCTGGTGCACGAGGTGGCGGCATCGGAAGGCGACCTCGACGAGAAGATCGGCATCGTGGTCGACTCGATGCTCGCCTGCGGCCCGGTGGCGCAGCGCGAGGCGAAGGCGCTGATCCGCGCCGTCGCGAACCGCCCGGTGACGAGCGAGCTGCTGCAGGACACCGCCGAGCGCATCGCGAAGCTGCGCGCTTCACCCGAAGGCCGGGAGGGAATCGCCGCGTTCCTCGAGAAGCGCCGCCCGTCGTGGGTGCCGCCGGATCCCGACCCCGTGGTGCCGCCCGAGCCGATCGTCTAGCGGCTTTCCTCGCGCCGCGACGCGATCGCCGCGAGCACCGCGCGCCGCTCCTCGTTCGTCATCTCGCCCCAGCGCGCGATCTCCTCCAGCGTGCGCAGGCAGCCGACGCAGCGCTGCGCGGAGGGATCGAGCACGCAGACCTTCGTGCAGGGGGATGGGACTTCCGATTCTCGAGCGATGACCCTCTCCCCGGCCCTCTCCCAAGGGAGAGGGAGAGCTTTAGTCACATATTCCTTCGATATTGCCCACCCACCTCGAAGAGCGCTCGGGTGATCTCGCCCAGCGAGCAGACGCGCACCGCGTCCATCAGCACCTCGAAGACGTTCGCATCCCGGATCACCGCATCGCGCAGCCGCTCGAGCATCGCCGGCGATTCGGCCGCGTGGCGGGCTTGGAAGTCGCGCAGGCGCGCGAGCTGCGAGCGCTTCTCCTCGTCCGTGGAGCGCGCGAGCGCGAGCTTCCGCGGGATCGCCTCGCCGTGGGGATTGCGGAACGTGTTCACGCCGACGATCGGGTACGAGCCGTCGTGCTTGCGCCCCTCGTAGTAGAGGCTTTCTTCCTGGATCTTGCCGCGCTGGTAGCCGGTCTCCATGGCGCCCAGCACGCCGCCGCGGGACGAGATCGCCTCGAACTCCTTCAGCACCGCCTCTTCCACGAGGTCGGTGAGCTCCTCGATCACGAACGAGCCCTGGTTGGGGTTCTCGTTCATCGCGAGGCCCCACTCGCGGTTGATGATGAGCTGGATCGCCATCGCGCGGCGCACCGACTCCTCTGTGGGCGTCGTCACCGCCTCGTCGTAGGCGTTGGTATGCAGGCTGTTGGCGTTGTCGTAGATGGCGGTCAACGCCTGCAGCGTGGTGCGGATGTCGTTGAAGGCCATCTCCTGCGCATGCAGGCTCCGCCCCGAGGTCTGGCCGTGGAACTTGAGCTTCTGGCTGCGCTCGTTCGCGCCGTATCGTTCGCGCATCGCGACCGCCCAGATGCGCCGCGCGACACGCCCCATCACCGAGTACTCGGGATCCATGCCGAACGAGAAGAAGAACGAGAGGTTGGGCGCGAAGTCGTCGATCGCCATGCCGCGGGCGAGCCACGATTCCACGTAGGTGAAGCCGTTGGCGAGCGTGAAGGCGAGCTGGCTGATCGGATTGGCCCCCGCCTCGGCGATGTGGTAGCCGGAGATCGACACCGAATAGAAATTGCGCACGTCGTTCGCGACGAAGTACGCCTGCACGTCGCCCATGACCTTCAACGAGAACTCGGTGGAGAAGATGCAGGTGTTCTGCCCCTGGTCCTCCTTGAGGATGTCGGCCTGCACCGTGCCGCGCACCGTGGCGAGCGTCGCCGCCTTGAGGCGCGCGTATTCCTCGGCGCTCGGCTCGCGCCCCTGCTCGGCGCGGAACCGCGCCGCCTGCTGGTCGATCGCCGTGTTGAAGAACATGGCGAGGATCGTGGGCGCCGGCCCGTTGATCGTCATCGAGACCGAGGTCGTGGCCGCGCAGAGGTCGAAGCCGTCGTAGAGCGTCTCCATGTCGTCCAGCGTCGCGATGGAGACGCCGGAGTTGCCGACCTTGCCGTAGATGTCGGGCCGCTCGTCGGGATCGAAGCCGTAGAGCGTCACCGAGTCGAACGCGGTCGAGAGGCGTTGCGCCGGCATCCCTTCCGATAGCTTCCTGAAGCGGCGATTGGTGCGGAACGCATCGCCTTCCCCGGCGAACATGCGCGTGGGATCCTCGGCCTCGCGCTTGAAGGGAAACACGCCCGCGGTGAAGGGAAACGATCCCGGCACGTTCTCGCGCCGCAGGAAGCGCAGGATCTCGCCCTCGTCCTCGAAGCGCGGCAGGCACACCTTGCGCACGCGCGTGCCCGAGAGCGTCTCGCGCACGAGGCGCGTGCGGATCTCGCGGTCGCGCACGCGCACCACGTCCTCGTCGCCGGCATAGCGCTCGAGCAGCGCCGGCCATTCGTCGAGGAGGCGCCGCGATTCGGCCGTGAGCGCGGCCTCGCGCTCGGCGATGGGCGCCTCGAAGGCCGCGGCATCCTGTCCGCGCTCCGCGAAGATGCGCTGCGATGTACGGAGCGCCTGGCGCTCGCGTGCGATACCCGCCTGCTCGTCGACGTCCGCGTGATAGCCGCGCACGGCCTCGGCGATTTCCGCGAGATAGCGCACGCGATCCGCCGGAACGATCGCCCGATGGCGCGACGAGACCTTCGCTTCGGGGCGCGCCAGCTTGCCGGGCTGCAGCGCGAGGCCGGCGCCCCGAAGCCGCTCGGCGATCGCGTGGTAGAGCGCCGTCACGCCATCGTCGTTGAAGCGGCTCGCCTGCGTGCCGAAGACCGGCATCTCCTCGGGGCGCGCGCCGAAGAGCTCGCGGTTCCTCTGGTATTGCTTGCGCACGTCGCGCAGCGCGTCGTCGGCGCCCTTGCGGTCGAACTTGTTGATGGCGACGAAGTCGGCGAAGTCGAGCATGTCGATCTTCTCGAGCTGGCTCGCGGCGCCGAATTCCGGCGTCATCACATAGAGCGAGGCGTCGACGAACGGCACGATCGCGGCATCGCCCTGCCCGATGCCCGAGGTCTCGACGATCACGAGGTCGAAGCCGGCGAGGCGGCACGCGGCGATCACCTCGGGGAGCGCCGCCGAGACCTCCTTCCCGGTGCCGCGCGTCGCGAGCGAGCGCATGAAGACGTTCGGATGGTCGATGGCGTTCATGCGGATGCGATCGCCGAGGAGCGCGCCCCCGGTGCGCTTGCGCGAAGGATCGATCGAGACGATCGCGATCTTCAGCCGCTCGGCCTGGTCGATGCGCAGGCGCAGCACCAGCTCGTCGGTGAGCGAGCTCTTGCCCGCGCCGCCGGTGCCGGTGATGCCGAGCGCGGGAACGCGCAGCGCCTTCGCTTCCTCGAGGAGCCGCGCACGGAAGGCGTCTCCGTAGAGGCCGTTCTCGAGCGCGGTGATGACGCGCGCGAGCGAACGCCGGTCCCCGCCGCGCAGCGCCTCGAGTGCCGTGTCCTCCTTCGGGGCCGCGGCGCCCAGGTCGAAATCGGCGCGCTCCAGCACGTCGTTGATCATCCCCTGCAGGCCCATCACCGCGCCGTCCTCGGGCGAATAGACGCGCGTGACGCCGTATTCGTGCAGCGTGCGGATCTCCTCCGGGATGATCACGCCGCCGCCGCCGCCGAAGACCTTGATGTCCGCGCCGCCGTTGGCACGCAGCAGATCGAGCATGTACTTGAAGTACTCGAGGTGGCCGCCCTGGTAGGACGTGATCGCGATGCCCTGCACGTCCTCCTGCAGCGCGGCGTTCACCACCTCGCCCACCGAGCGGTTATGCCCGAGGTGGATCACCTCCGCGCCCGACGCCTGCAGGATGCGCCGCATGATGTTGATCGAGGCGTCGTGGCCGTCGAAGAGCGACGCGGCGGTGACGAAGCGCACCTTGTTCGCGACCTTGCAGGGCGCGAGCTTCGGGCGGACGGACAGGTCGTTCATGGCGACTCCGGGGCACGAATGGCGCGCGCCCATGCCGAAATGATAGCCTAGCCCCCCTCGAAGGACGTGCCGTGTTCGACAAGATCCTCATCGCCAACCGCGGCGAGATCGCCTGCCGCGTGATCCGCACCTGCCGGCGGCTCGCGATCCGCACCGTCGCGGTCCACTCCACGATCGATGCGCACGCGCTGCATGTGGAGAGCGCCGACGAGGCGTTCCTCATCGGCGGGCCGCGGCCGGCGGAAAGCTACCTGCGCGGCGATCGCATCATCGAGGTCGCCAAGGCGAGCGGCGCGCAGGCGATCCACCCCGGATACGGGTTCCTCTCGGAGAACGCGGATTTCGCGCGCGCCGTGGAGGCGGCGGGGCTCGTCTTCATCGGCCCCACGCCCGAGGCGATCGAGAAGATGGGCCTCAAGGACCGCGCCAAGGCGCTGATGGAAGAGGCCGGCGTCCCCGTCGTCCCCGGCTACCACGGCGCGGCGCAGG
>JAICTR010000321.1 GCA_025936275.1 Burkholderiales bacterium | reverse complement strand
ATCGCCGGCCAGAAGCCGGTCGTCACCAAGTCGAAGAAGTCGATCGCCGGCTTCAAGATCCGCACCGGCTACCCGGTCGGCACCATGGTGACGCTGCGCAACCGCCGCATGTACGAGTTCCTGGATCGCCTGGTGACGATCGCGCTGCCGCGCGTGCGCGACTTCCGCGGCGTGTCGGGGCGCGCCTTCGACGGCCGCGGCAACTACAACATGGGCATCAAGGAACAGATCATCTTCCCCGAGATCGAGTACGACAAGGTCGACGCGCTCAGGGGCATGAACATCTCGATCACCACGACCGCGAAGAGCGACGAGGAGGCGAAGGCGCTTCTCGCGGCCTTCCGGTTCCCCTTCCGGACTGAGAGGACGTAATGGCCAAGCTCGCCGTCATCAACCGCCAGGCCAAGCGCGAAGCCATGGTGAAGAAGTACGCGGAGAAGCGCCGCCAGCTGAACGCGATCATCGACGACCCGAAGGCGACCGAGGAAGCCCGCGACGAGGCGCGCGCGAAGCTGCAGTCGCTGCCGCGCGATTCCTCGCCGGTGCGCCTGCGCAACCGCTGCGCCATGACCGGGCGGCCGCGCGGCACCTTCCGCAAGTTCGGCCTCGCGCGCAACAAGATCCGCGAGATCGCGATGCGCGGCGAGATCCCCGGAATGATCAAGGCGAGCTGGTAGGAGCGACCCCATGAGCATGAGTGATCCCATCGCGGACATGCTGACGCGCATCCGCAACGCCCAGGCGACCGAGAAGCAGACGGTGTCGGTGCCGGCGTCGAAGGTGAAGCGCGCCATCGCCCAGGTCCTCAAGGACGAGGGCTACATCGAGGACTTCGCGCAGCGCGACGAGGACGGCAAGGCCGTGATCGAGATCGGCCTCAAGTACTACGCCGGCAAGCCCGTGATCGAGAAGATCGAGCGCGTCTCGCGCCCGGGGCTGCGCATCTACAAGGGACGCGAGGACATCCCGCGCGTCATGAACGGGCTGGGCGTCGCCATCGTCTCCACCTCGCGCGGCGTGATGACCGACCGGCGCGCGCGCGACACGGGCATCGGCGGCGAAGTGCTCTGCATCGTGGTGTAAAGGAACAGGACATGTCCCGCATCGCCAAGTATCCCGTGGTCATTCCCGACAAGGTCGAGGTCACGCTCGGCACGGGCGAGCTCACGGTGAAGGGCCCGCTCGGAACGCTCAAGCAGCGCGTCGCGCGCGAAGTGCTGGTGAAGCGCGACGGCGACAAGCTCACGTTCGCCGCCGCCGACCCGAGCCAGCAGGCGAACGCCCTGTCCGGCACCATGCGCGCCGTCGTCGCGAACATGGTCCAGGGCGTGAAGTCCGGCTTCGAGAAGCGGCTCACGCTCGTCGGCGTGGGCTACCGCGCGCAGGCCCAGGGCAACAAGCTCAACCTCACGCTCGGCTTCTCGCACCCGATCGTGCACGCGCTCCCGGAAGGCGTGAAGGCGGAGACGCCCACGCAGACCGAGATCGTGATCAAGGGCGTCGACCGCCAGAAGGTGGGCCAGGTCGCCGCCGAGATCCGTGCGTACAAGGGGCCGGAGCCGTACAAGGGCAAGGGCGTGCGCTACACCGGCGAGCAGGTGGCCCTCAAAGAAACCAAGAAAAAATGATGCGGGAGCGAAAAGTCGCGCAGCGGGGCGATCGTTGGAGCGGACAGCAACCTGCCGCTCAACTCCTCGAGCGTCTACTCCGACAGGGAATCTAGGCATGGACAAGAAAGTTTCGAGAACGCGCCGCGCGGCGAAGACCCGCGCGCGCATCGACCGGCAGGAAGCCGTGCGGCTCACCGTGCATCGCACCAACCAGCACATCTACGCGCAGGTGGTCGATGCGAGCGGCGGCAAGGTGCTCGCGTCGGCCTCGACGCTCGAGAAGGAAGTGCGCGCGGCCCATCCCAAGGGCGGCGACCGGGAAGCGGCGGCCGCGGTGGGCAAGCGCATCGCCGAGAAGGCGAAGGCCGCGGGCGTGACCGAGGTCGCGTTCGACCGCTCCGGATTCAGCTACCACGGCCGCGTCAAGGCGCTGGCCGAAGCCGCCCGCGAGGGCGGCCTCAAGTTCTGAGGACAGCGACATGGCGAAGATGGGCAAGATGGACAACCGCGGCGGCTCCGACGAGAAGAGCGATGGCCTGCGCGAGAAGATGATCTCGGTGAACCGCGTCACCAAGGTGGTGAAGGGCGGCCGGATCCTCGGCTTCGCGGCGCTCACCGTGGTGGGCGACGGCGACGGCTCCATCGGCATGGGCAAGGGCAAGGCGCGCGAGGTCCCGGTCGCGGTGCAGAAGGCGATGGAGCAGGCGCGCCGCAACATGGTGAAGATCCCGCTGAAGAGCGGCACCATCCACCACGACGTCCTCGGCCGCCATGGCGCGACGCGCGTGATGATGAAACCCGCGGTCGAGGGCAACGGCATCAAGGCCGGCGGCGCGATGCGCGCCGTGTTCGAGGTGATGGGCGTCTCCAACATCTCCGCCAAGTGCCACGGCTCCACCAATCCCTACAACGTCGTGCGCGCGACGCTGGACGGCCTCACGCAGCAACGCCGTCCCTCGGAGATCGCGGCCAAGCGCGGCAAGAAGGTCGAAGAGATCGCCTGAGGAAGACGAGACGATGAGCCAGGAAAAGCGCATCAAGGTGACCCTCGTGAAGGGCCTCACCGGCACCATCGCCCGCCATCGCGAGACGGTGAAGGGCCTGGGGCTGCGGCGCAGGGAGCACACCGTGGAGCTGCCGGATACGCCGGCGGTGCGCGGCATGATCAACCGGGTGAGCTACCTGGTGAAGGTCGAGGAATAGGACGATGGAACTGAACACTCTCAAACCCGGCGCGGGCGCGCGCAAGGCGCGGCGCCGCGTGGGCCGCGGCATCGGCTCGGGGCTGGGCAAGACGGCGGGCCGCGGCCACAAGGGGCAGAAGTCGCGCGCCGGCGGCTTCCACAAGGTCGGCTTCGAGGGCGGCCAGATGCCGCTGCAGCGCCGGCTTCCGAAGCGCGGCTTCCTCGCGGTCATGATCACCAAGGCGGCGGAAGTGCGCTCGGGCGATCTCGCGCGGGTCGAGGGCGGCGCGGTGGACCTGGAGAGCCTCAAGAAGGCGGGCCTGGTGCGCGCCGACGCCGAGCGGGCCAAGATCATCCTCGCGGGCGACGTGTCCAAGGCGTTCGAGGTTTCCGGCGTCGCGGCGTCGAAAGGCGCGCGCGCGGCGATCGAGAAGGCGGGCGGCTCGGTGGCGCAGCTCGCGGCGGCCGCGGCCCCCGCGAAGCTCGCGAAGAAGCAGCCCGCGGCGGCGAAGTAACCGGAGAGCGAGTTGGCGTCCAATCCCTTCGCGACCCTCGGCAAGCTCGGCGATCTCAAGCGCCGCCTGATCTTCCTGGTGGGCGCGCTCGTCGTGTATCGCGTCGGCGCGCACATCCCGGTGCCGGGGATCGATCCCAACGAGCTCGCGAAGCTCTTCCAGCAGAACAGCGGCGGCATCCTGGACATGTTCAACATGTTCTCGGGCGGGGCGCTGCGCCGCTTCACGATCTTCGCGCTCGGCATCATGCCGTACATCTCGGCCTCCATCATCATGCAGCTCCTCACGGTGGTCTCGCCGCAGCTCGAGGCGCTCAAGAAGGAAGGCGAGGCGGGCCGGCGCAAGATCACGCAATACACGCGCTACGGCACGGTGGTCCTCGCTCTCTTCCAGGCGCTCGGCATCTCGGTCGCGCTCGAGT
>JAICTR010000158.1 GCA_025936275.1 Burkholderiales bacterium | reverse complement strand
TCGAACGACACGCCGTCGATCGCGGTGAGCGTGCCGCGACGCGTGGGAAATTCCACGCGTAGGTCGATCACCTCGAGGAGCGGGCGCGTCATCGGTTCATGGCGAACTTCGCCTCGCACTCGCCGATGCGCTCGGTGCTTCGCACGACCGGCGTCCAGTGCTGGCCCACGGGATTGTCGAGCTTCGCCGAGAGGTAGTAGCGCGTGCAGGGCTCGGTCTCGAGCTCGAAGGTCTGCTGCGTCGCGTTGAAGAAGCCCTTGCGCGGCGGCACGTAGATCGTGACCTGGTGCGTGCCGGGCGGCACGACGTCGCGCTGCGGCGAGAGCGTCGTTCGGTCGTCCACGCGGTTCATCACGATCGGCACGACGTCGGGATCGGCGGAGCGGACCGGATCGTTCTCGATGATCGAATAGGGCTGGGCATAAGGGCCCGCGGCGGCGCAACCGCCGGCGAGGACGAGGAGGGCGAACGGGAACGGGAATTTCATGGCGATTGCCTTTCCGCGACGCTAGCGCAGCCGGGGGTTCAGCGCGTCGCGGAGCCAATCCCCCAGCACGTTGATGGCGAGCACCAGCGCGACCAGCGCGGCGCCCGGGAACACCGTGATCCACCATTCGCCGGAGAACAGGAACTCGTTGCCGATGCGGATCAGGGTGCCGAGCGAGGGTTGCGTCGGCGGCACCCCGACGCCCAGGAACGAGAGCGTCGCCTCGGTGATGATGGCCTCTCCGATGTGCAGCGTCACGAGCACGAGCACGGGCCCGAGCGCGTTCGGCAGCACATGGGAGAACATGATCGCGGCGGGATGCCTTCCGATGACCCGTGCCGCCTGGACGTACTCCTTGTTGCGCTCCACGAGGGTCGAGCCGCGCACGGTGCGCGCGTAGCGCACCCACCCGGAGGCCGCGATCGCGACCACGATCACGTAGAACGCGAGCTGGTCCTGCAGTTCCCGGGGGAGCGCCGCGCGCGCGAGCCCGTCCACCAGCAGCGCGATGAGGATCGCGGGAAACGAGAGCTGCACGTCGGCCACGCGCATGATGAAGGCGTCCAGCTTCCCGCCCGCGTAGCCCGCGACCAGTCCCAGCGCCACGCCGATCACCATCGCGAGGAGCGTCGCGAGCAGGCCCACCAGCAACGAGATGCGCGAGCCGAACAGGATCGCCGAGAAGACGTCGCGCCCCTGGTCGTCGGTGCCGAAGGGGTAGGCAAGGCTCCCGCCCGAGACCCACGCCGGCGGCTTCATCGCGTCGCCGAGGTTCAACGTCGCGAGGTCGAAGGGATTGTGCGGCGCCACCCACGGCGCGAACACCGCGCCGACGAAGAACGCGATGCAGATCGCCGCGGAGAGGATCACGCCGGGGCGGCGGCGGAAGCTGTAGAGGAGGTCGCTGTCGAGATACCTCTTCAGCCGTTCCCGCGCCATCGGGAATGCCGCCGGATCCGCCTCGCGCGAACGAGGTGCCGCCGCCATCAGCGCGCCCCCGCCGTCTCCACGCGCAGGCGCGGATCGACAGCGTAGTAGAGCAGGTCCACGGCGAGGTTGATCACCACGAAGATGAGGCCGATCAGGCACAGGTACGCCGCCATCACCGGCACGTCGGCGAACTGCACCGCCTGGATGAAGAGGAGGCCCATCCCCGGCCACTGGAACACCTGCTCGGTGATGATGGCGAAGGCGATGATGCCGCCCAGCTGCAGGCCCGTGATCGTGATCACCGGCACCAGCGTGTTCTTGAGCGCGTGGCCGAAGTTCACCGCGCGGTTCGTGAGGCCGCGCGCGCGGGCGAACTTGATGTAGTCGGAGCGCAGGACTTCCAGCATCTCCGAGCGCACGAGGCGCATCACGAGCGTGAGCGGGAAGAAGCCGAGCGTGATCGCGGGGAGCACCAGCGCCTTGAGGCCCGAGGCGGTGACGAGGCCCGTGGACCAGAAGCCGAGCTGCACCGTGTCGCCGCGTCCGAAGGAAGGCAGCCACCCGAGCCACACCGCGAAGATCAGGATCAGGAAGATGCCGATGATGAAGTTCGGCAGCGACACGCCCATGAGCGAGGTGGTGAGCATCGCGCGCGAAAGCCACGAGTCGGGCTTCAACGCCGAGTAGACGCCCGCCGGGATGCCCAGCAGCAGCGCGATGATCGACGCGGTGAACGCGAGCTCGAAGGTGGCGGGCACGCGCTCGGCGAGGAGCGCCGAGACCGGCCGACCGAGGCGCAGCGAGATGCCGAAGTTGCCGTGGATCGCGTTGCCGAGGAACGTCACGAACTGCAGGTAGAACGGCCGGTCGAGGCCCAGCATGTGGCGCATCGCGTCGCGGTCCGCCTGCGTCGCCTCCGGCGGCACCATCTGCGAGACCGGATCACCGACGAAGTTGAAGAGCGAGAAGGCGATGAAGCCCACCACCAGCATCACGACGATGCCCTGGAGGATGCGGCGCAGGACGAAGGCGATCACGGATGGCAGGCGAGCGCGGGTGGCTTGGGGATGCGGCGATCTTCGCGCCGGGCGCGATCATGGGGCATCATGAAGGATCGCTCGACGCGAAGTCAATTTGGGGGCGCGATGGTGGAGGAGATCTTCCGCGAGGAGCCGTATCGCCGGGAAACCGAGGCGCGGATCGCGGCCGTGTCCGCGGAAGGCATCGTGCTCGATCGCACGGTGTTCTATCCCCGCGGCGGCGGCCAGGCGGGCGATGCGGGCGTGCTGGTGATGCGCGATGGCAGGCAGGTCGCCATCGCGGACACCATAAAGGGCGGGGGAGAGGGTCCGCGCACGATCCTCCACGTTCCCGCCGCGGCGCAGGAAGCGCTCGTGGAAGCGCTACATCCGGGCGACGAAGTCGTCGCGCGCATCGATTGGGATCGCCGCCACCGCCACATGCGCCTGCACACGGCGACGCATCTCCTGTGCGCGATCGTGCCGCACCAGACCAACGGCTGCTCGATCACCGCGCAGTACGCCCGGCTCGATTTCGACATGGTGGAGCCGCTCGAGCGCGAGACGCTCGAGCGCGAGCTCGCGCGCCTGGTGGCCGAGGCGCACGACGTGCGCACCGTGTGGGCGAGCGACGAGGAGCTGGACGCGAAGCCGGAGCTGGTGCGCACGATGTCGGTGAAGCCGCCGCGAGGCCTCGGGCGCGTGCGGCTGCTGGAGATCGACGGCGTGGACCTCCAGCCTTGCGGCGGCACGCACGTCGCGAATACCCGCGAGATCGGCGCGCTCCGCGTGGCCAAGATCGAGAAGAAGAGCGCGCGCACGCGGCGGGTGGTGCTGGAGTTCGGGTGAGGTCGACTCAAGCGCTCAGGTGCGCGAGCGGCAGGGCCGTCGTCTCCTTCACCGCCTCGAGCACGAAGCTCGATCGCACGTCGAGGACGCCCGGGTGCTTGAGGAGCGAGTCCATCACGAAGCGCGAAAAATGGTCGAGGCCTTCGACCTGCACGCGCAGCAGGTAGTCCATGTCGCCGGTGAGCGAGTGGCAGGCGAGCACCTCGGGCCAGTCCTTCACCGCGCGGGCGAAGGCGTCGGTCGGCATGCGCCCGCGCTTCTCGAGCTTCACGTTGACGAACGCGACCAGCCCGAGCCCGAGCCTGCGCGCATCGAGGAGCGCCACGTAGCGCTGGATCACCCCCGCCTTCTCCAGCGCGCGCACGCGCCGCAGGCACGCGCTGGGCGAGAGGTTCACGCGGCTCGCGAGCTCGAGGTTGGTGAGGCTGCCGTCCTTCTGCAGCAGGTCGAGCAGGCGCCGGTCGGTGCGGTTCAGGCGGATCGGCGCCATGGCGGGTCGGCTCCGGAGTCGAAAGCGCAATATTATTGCGCGGCCGCGGGATTTCGCGCCGTCTTTCGCAATCCTATTTCGGAGCGGGCGAGGTAGATTACCCTCACCCGCAGCCCTCTCCCAAGGGAGAGGGAGCCCTTTGTCGAGGAGCTCCGACGATGGCCCGGCCGCAAGCGATCGAAAACCCCATGGGCACCGACGGCTTCGAGTTCGTCGAGTACACCGCGCCCGACCCGCGCCTGCTCGGCGCGCTCTTCGAGCAGCTCGGTTTCGTCGCGATCGCGCGGCATCGCTCGAAGGACGTGCTGCTCTATCGCCAGGGCGGCATCAACTTCATCGTGAACCGCGAGCCCGACAGCTTCGCGCAATCGTTCGCGCGCGTGCACGGTCCCTCGGCGTGCGCCTTCGCGATGCGCGTGAAGGACGCGGCGCGCGCCTACGCGCGGGCGCTCGAGCTGGGCGCGAAGCCGTTCCACGGCAAGGTCGGCCCGATGGAGCTCAACATCCCCGCGATCCAGGGGATCGGCGGCAGCCTGATCTACCTCGTCGACCGCTACGATTCTCCCTCTCCCTTGGGAGAGGGCCGGGGAGAGGGTCGTCCGACCATCTACGACATCGACTTCGTCCCCATCGAAGGCGCGGCGCGGCATCCGGAAGGCGCGGGCCTCGTCGAGATCGACCACCTCACGCACAACGTCTATGCCGGGCGCATGGACGTGTGGGCCGAGTTCTACGAGAAGCTCTTCGGCTTCCGCGAGATCCGCTACTTCGATATCCAGGGGCAGAAGACCGGGCTCACCTCGCGCGCGCTCACGAGTCCCTGCGGCAAGATCCGCATCCCGATCAACGAGCCCTCGGACCGCAAGTCGCAGATCCAGGAATACCTCGATGCCTACCACGGCGAGGGCATCCAGCACATCGCGCTCTCCACGCGCGACATCTACGCCACGGTGGAAGCGCTGCGCGCGCGCGACGTGCGCTTCCTCGATACGCCGGACGCGTACTACGAGCGCGTGGATGCACGCGTGCCGAACCATGGCGAGGACCTCGCGCGGCTGCAGGCGAACCGCATCCTCATCGATGGCGAAGGCGTCGACAAGGAGCGGCGCGAGGACAAGCTCCTGCAGATCTTCACCGAGACGGTGATCGGGCCGATCTTCTTCGAGATCATCCAGCGGAAGGGCAACGAGGGCTTCGGCGAAGGCAACTTCCGCGCGCTCTTCGAATCGATCGAGGCGGAGCAGATCGCGCGCGGCGCGATCTGAGGCGGGGAACGCAGATGAACGCAGATGAGGTCTCCCTCTCCCTTGGGAGAGGACCGGGGAGAGGGTCGTGAATGATCGTTCAGCCTCGACGGCGTTGACGGCGTTGAGATACCTCTCCGGCTTCGGCGCGCATCGCGAGACCGAAGCGGTGGAAGGCGCGCTGCCGATCGGGCAGAACTCGCCGCAGAAGGCACCTTTCGGGCTCTACACCGAGCAGCTCTCGGGATCGTCCTTCACCGCGCCGCGCTCGCAGAACCTGCGCTCCTGGCTCTATCGGCTGCGGCCTTCGGCGATGCATCCGCCGTATCGCCGCGCCGACGACATGATGCTGCGCACCGCGGCATGCCGCGAGGTGGAGTGCCCGCCGGACCGGTTGCGCTGGAAGCCGCTGCCGATGCCCGAGGCGCCGACCGATTTCCTCGCCGGCTTGGCGACGCTCGCCACCGCGGGCGAAGCGCGCGCGCAGGCGGGCGCCGCGGTGCATCTCTATGCCGCGAATCGCTCCATGCGGCGGCTCTTCGCCAGCGCCGACGGCGAGCTGCTGCTCGTCCCGCAGCAAGGCGAGCTGCTCCTCGCGACGGAGCTCGGTCGCCTCGCCGTGGCGCCCGGCGAGATCGCGGCCGTGCCGCGCGGCGTGAAGTTCCGCGTCGAGATCGCCGAGCCTTCGCGCGGCTACGTGTGCGAGAACTACGGCGCGCCGTTCCGCCTTCCCGAGCTCGGCCCCATCGGCGCGAACGGCCTCGCGAGCCCGCGCGATTTCCTCGCGCCGTGCGCGTGGTTCGAGGATCGCGACGAGCCGACCGAGGTGGTGACCAAGCTCGCCGGGCGCCTGTGGCGCGTCGAATACGATCATTCGCCGCTCGACGTGGTCGCGTGGCACGGCAACTTCCATCCGTACAAGTACGACCTCGCGCGCTTCAACGCCATCAACACCGTCACCTTCGACCATCCCGATCCCTCGATCTTCACGGTGCTCACGTCGCCCTCGGAGACGCCCGGCACCGCGAACGTCGACTTCGTGATCTTCCCGCCGCGCTGGATGGTGGCCGAGCGCACCTTCCGCCCGCCGTGGTTCCATCGCAACGTGATGAGCGAGCTGATGGGCCTCGTGAAGGGCAGCTACGACGCGAAGCGCGAGGGCTTCCTCCCGGGCGGCGCGAGCCTGCACAACGCCACCAGCGCCCACGGCCCGGACCGCGCGGCGCACGAGGCGGCGGTGGCGGCGACGCTCGAACCGCAATATCTCGCCGATACGCTGGCCTTCATGTTCGAGAGCCGCTATCTCTTCGAGCCCACCGCCTTCGCGATGAATTCCCCGCAGATCGACCGCGAGTACGACCGCGTGTGGACGGGCTTCCCGAAGGCGAGCGTCCCGGCAAGTGCTCCCTCTGCCTTGGGAGAGGGCCGGGGAGAGGGTAAGTGAAGCTCGCCTCCCTCAAGTCCGCCGACCGCGACGGCGTCCTGGTCGTCGTCGATCGCAACCTCGCGATGGCGACGGATGCCACATCCATCGCGCCGACGATGCAATCGGCGCTCGAGCGCTGGCGCGAGGTGGAAGCGCGGCTGCGCGAGCTCGCGCGCGCGCTGGAAGAAGGCCGTGCGCACGGCGCGTTCGATTTCCAGGCGGCGCTGGACGAGGGACGCGTCGCCGCGCCGCTGCCGCGCGCCTACGAATGGCTCGACGGCTCGGCGTATCTCCCGCACGTCGAGCGCGTGCGCCGCGCACGCAACGCCACCGTGCCGGAAAGCTTCCACCGCGATCCGCTCATGTACCAGGGCGGCGCGGGCGCGATGCTGGGCCCCCGCGATCCGATCCACGCGCTCTCCGAGGACTGGGGCATCGACCTCGAGGGCGAGCT
>JAICTR010000509.1 GCA_025936275.1 Burkholderiales bacterium | reverse complement strand
GGTCATCTTCGAGGGCACCGCGGCGCGCGGCGTCGAATACGAGAAGCACGGCGTTCGCCACACGGCGCGCGCCGCGCGCGAGGTGATCCTCTGCGCGGGCGCGGTGCAAAGCCCGCAGCTGCTGCAGCTTTCCGGCGTCGGGCCCGCGGCGCTCCTCGCCGAGCACGGCATCCCGGTGGTCGCGGACCTTCGCGGCGTGGGCGAGAACCTGCAGGACCACCTGCAGATCCGCCTGATCTACAAGGTCGCGAAGCCGATCACCACCAACGACGAGCTGCGCTCGCTCTTCGGCAAGGCGCGCATCGGGCTCGAATGGCTCCTGTGGCGGCGCGGGCCGCTCGCGGTGGGCATCAACCAGGGCGGGCTCTTCACGCGCCTGATGCCCGAGGCGAAAACGCCCGACATCCAGTTCCACTTCGCGACGCTCTCGGCGGACGTCGCGGGCGGCGACCCGCATCCGTGGCCGGGGTGCACCTTCTCCGTGTGCCAGCTGCGGCCGCGCTCGCGCGGCACGATCCGCATCGCCTCGCGCGACCCGATGCGGGCGCCGTCGATCCAGGCCAACTACCTTTCCGACGAGGTCGATCGCCGCTACGCGATCGAAGCGGTGCGCTACGCGCGGCGGCTCGCAGCGACGCGCGCGCTCGCGCCGTACCTTGTCGAGGAATATCGTCCCGGCCCCGACGTCGCCGACGATGCCGCGCTCCTCGACTTCGCGCAGCGCTACGGGCAGACCATCTTCCATCCCGCCGGCACCTGCCGCATGGGCGACGATGCGATGGCCGTGGTCGATGCGCAGCTGCGCGTGCGTGGCGTGCAGGGGCTGCGCGTCGCCGATGCCTCGATCATGCCGGCCATCGTCTCCGGCAACACCAACGCGCCGGTCATCATGATCGCCGAGAAGGCCGCCGAAATAATGGGGACAGTCCCCTTTTCCCCTTAGGCGGAACGCCACGCGACCTGCGCATCTCGATGTGCGCTTCGATGTCCGTTCCGCCTAAGAGAAAAAGGGGACTGTCCCCTTATGCGCGCTTGTACTGGTCGGGCTGCGGGAAGTCGACGCCGAGCGCCTTGGCGGCGTGGCGCGCCCAGTAGGGATCGCGCAGCATCGCGCGGGCGAGGCACACCGCGTCGGCTTCGCCGAGCGCCACGATCTGCTCCGCCTGCACCGGATCGGTGATGAGTCCCACCGCGAGCGTGGGGATTGCGGCCTCGCGCCGGATCGCGGCGGCGAACGGCACCTGGTAGCCCGGCGACAACGGGATCTGCGCGTGCGCGATGTTGCCGCCGCTCGAGCAATCGATCATGTCGATGCCGAGCGCTTTCAGCCGCCGCGCGAGCTCGATCGATTGCGCGAGGTCCCAGCCGCCCTCGGCCCATTCGGTCGCGGAGACGCGATAGAGCACGGGCTTGTCGGAAGGCCACACCTCGCGCACCGCGCGCGCGGCTTCCAGCGGCAGGCGGATGCGGTTCTCGAACGAGCCGCCGTACTCGTCGCGACGCTGGTTGGAAAGGGGCGAGCAGAACTCGTGCAGCAGGTAGCCATGGGCGCCGTGCACCTCGACCACGTCGAAGCCCGCCGCGAGCGCGTGGCGCGCGGCCTGGTCGAAATCGCGCACCGTCGCATGGATGTCTTCCTTCGTCATCTCGCGCGGCGCCGGATAGTCGCCGAAGGCGATCGCGCTCGGGCCGAGCGTCTGCCACGCGCCCTGCGAAGGCGCGAGCGGCTTGCCGCCGTCCCAGGGCTTCGCGCACGAGGCCTTGCGCCCTGCGTGCGCGAGCTGGATCGCGGGCACCGCGCCGTGGCGGCGGATGAAGT
>JAICTR010000475.1 GCA_025936275.1 Burkholderiales bacterium | reverse complement strand
TATCCCGGCGTGATGCTGAGCGTCGGCATGGCGGGCGACGCCGGGGAATCGCAGGCCGAGCGCATGGCGGCGCGCCTCGCCCGTGCGACCACGAGCGGCAAGCCCGTGCTGCTGCGCCTCGATCGCGGCGTGCGCGGCGAGCGCGTGCGCCACGACGAGGAGCTCGCCGACATCTACGCCTTCGCACTGTGGCAGCTCGGCGATCCGGCGTTCCAGCCGGCGCCGCCCGCGCCGCCCGAAGCGCCGCGGCCGCCAACGGGAGCGGGTGCGATTCCCGGCTGACCCGGCGCGCTGTCAGATGCCGCCGACGCAAGGCGCCGCGCCGGGAACGGAAACCGCGGCCCCGCCTCAGAGACTAGGAAGGGGACCGCACACATGAGACTCGGATTCGCCGGCGATCGCAGCACGCGCGCCACCGCCCGCCAGCCCGCGCCCGCGGGCGGCACCATCGGGCGCTTCTTCCAGATCGTGTTCCGCATCTCAGGATACATCACGTGGCTGCTCCTCTGGCGGCTGAGCCTCGTGCGCCATCCCACGCCCGCGCGGCGCTTCGCGGACCTGCTCGAGAACCTCGGCACGAGCTTCGTGAAGCTCGGCCAGCACCTGAGCCTGCGCGCCGACCTCTTCCCCGCCGAATACCTCGCCGAGCTGCAGAAGCTGCAGGACAAGGTGAAGCCGTTCCCCGCCGAGGAATCGGTCGCGGCGATCGAGAAGGCCTTCGGGCGGCCGGTATCGCAGCTCTTCATCCGCTTCGACGCGGAGCCCTTCGCCGCGGCCTCGGTCGCGCAGGTACACGGCGCGCGCACGTTCTCGGGACGCGAGGTGGTGGTGAAGGTCCTGCGCCCGGGCGTGAAGATCCAGGTGAACCGCGACATGAAGATCCTCGCCGGGATCGTGCGCTTCCTCACGCACTTCTCGCCGGTGCTCTCGTACTACAAGGCCGAGGACATCGTGCGCGAGGTGCACCAGAACCTGTGCAAGGAGCTCGACCTGCGCGAGGAGGGCCGCGCGGTGCGCCGCTTCTACGACGAGTTCCGCGACTGGCCGACGATGGAGGTGCCCGATGTCGTCGAGGACCTGTGCACCGAGACCGCGATGGCGGTGACGCGCCTCTTCGGCAAGCGCGTCGACGAGTACGAGAACCGCCGCCGCAGCCGCGAGCTCGCGCAGAACCTGGTCGACGCGTACGTGCACATGTTCTTCGTCATGGGCTACTTCCACGGCGACCCGCATCCCGGGAACATCTTCATCACCGACGAGGGGCGCCTCGGCCTGCACGACTTCGGCGTGATCGGGAGCCTCGACCGCCCGACGCGCCAGGCACTCGCGTCCTTCATGCTCGCCTTCACCGAGCAGGACACCGACTGGCTCCTCGACTCGTGGCTCGAGCTCGGCATGCTTTCGAAGGCGGCGGATCGCGCGAAGCTGCGGCCTGCCGTGGCGGCGCTGATGTCGGATTATTCGCGGCGGCCGATCGGCGAGTGGTCGATCGGCGAGGCGTTCGCGCAGCTGGTGACCGCCACGCGCGGGCAGAACTTCGCCGTGCCGCTGCATCTTCTCGTCCTCGCGCGCGCGCTGGTGCTGATGGAGGCCACCGTGCGCCTGCTCGATCCCGACTTCAGCCTGCAGGATTCGCTGAGCGACCGCTCGCGCGAGGTGATGCAAACGGCGCTGATGCCGGAGAAGGTGGAGACGCAGCGCCTGAAGTACGAGGCCGCGGTCACGGCGGCGGAATGGCAGCGCATGCTCGCGAGCTCCATTCGCCGCGTGCGCGAGGAGGGACTGCGCCTCAAGATCGAGCCCGAGGGCTTGCCCGACCTCTCGAACCTGGTGATCCAGGGCTCGAGCCGCGTCTCGCTCGCGCTGGTGACGTTGGGCCTCTACCTCGCCGCGAGCCTGCTCATGCAGTTCAAGTCCGGCCCGCACGTGCTCGACTTCCCGGTGCTCGCCGTGATCTTCTATCTGTACGCGGCGTGGCTCACGTTGCGGCTGGTGCGGGCGATCGGGCGAGGACTGTAGCCCGGCCGATCAGTGGCCGAGGCGCGCGGCGGCGAAAGCCAGGGCGCAGGCCGCGATCCCGGTGCCGACGACCCATTTGATCACGCTGGTTTCGACGGAGGCGATGAGCGCTTT
>JAICTR010000161.1 GCA_025936275.1 Burkholderiales bacterium | reverse complement strand
CGCCAGTGCATCGCGCACGCGCAGGATCCCCAGGTCGGCCAAGCGCGCGAGCGTCTTCTCCGGCCAGTCGAGGAGGAAGAGCGGCAGCTCGCCGAGCCGCGCTTCGAGCTCGGCGAGCGAGAGGCAGCCGCGCGCGCGCAGCCCTTGCGCCGAGGCGCGCGCGAAGAGCCGCGCGGCGAGCGGCGTGGGCGCGACGCCGAGCGCGGCGCGCAGGCCGAGCGCGCGCACGCCGCTTCGCACCTGCGCGGCGAGCTTCGCGTGGCCGCCGAAAAGCGTGACGCTCGCCTGCACCTCGAGCGCGATCCCTTGCGCTTCGACGCTCACCATCGGCGTGAACTGGCCGGCCCACGCGGCGAGGTGCTCGAGCGTTTCGCGCTCGGCCTGGAGATCGCGCGCGATGACGCGCAGGGTTGCGCAGAGCGCTTTCGCCGCGGCGAGCCCCTGCCCTTCGCGGATGCCCGCCGCCTCGGCCGCGGCATTGGCGCAAGCCACCAGCGGCCGCTGCGCCGGCCCCTCGACGATCACCAACGGCTCGTGCACCGCGCCTGCGCGTTCGACGACCTGCAGCGGCAACGAGGGCAGCTCGAGCGCGAGCCACAGCATGGTGCATCTTCCTTCAGGCGGCGAGGCGCGGAAGCGGCCGGGAAGCTGCGGCGGGAACGGGCGACGGCTGCGGGGCCGGTTGCCGTGCCCGCTCGACCAGGATGCGCGGGCGGACCGCGAGCGCCAGCCGGATCGGCGAAACGAGCGGCGGCCCGCGCCGCTTGGGAATGCGGACCTCGAGCGCATCTTGCGCACTCGATAGGCAAACGCGCAGGTGCGCGGGCGTGGACGAGCGCTCTTCGGCGCTGGAGCGATACAGCACCATCATCGCGCGCCCGGCCTGCGCGACGAGCTGCAGGCGGCGCAGCCATGCGTAATCGCCGCCACGTGCACGTGTCCGGTCGAGCGATCGATCGAGCCACAACAGCACCGCGCCGCAGGCACCCGAGCGCAGCGACTGCTCGGCCGCCCATAGCGCGTCCTCGCGATGCGCGGGCTCGACCACCAGGCAGCGCTCGAGCGCGATGCCGGCCGCGGCGAGCGCCGGCGCATAGGGAAGGTGCGGAGCGCCGATCCACGCGATGAGGCGCCCGCCTTGCGAAGCCTGTGCGAGCGCACCGCAAAGAAAACGCACCTCGCCGATGCCCGCCGCATCGTGCAGCACTTCCGAAAGGGTGCCCAAGGGCCAGCCGCCGCCCGGGAGCTCCCGATCGAGCGCGGCATGCCCGGTTGGCGCCACCTCGTGCACGGCCTGCTCGAGCTCGCCGCCGCGCCATACGCCGGGCAGGCGCGCGAGCGCTTCGATCGCCGCATTCATCCCGCGCCTCGCGCGGTGAGGTTGCGGATGACGCCGACCGCGACGCCTTCGATCTCGAGCGCCTGGCGCTCGAGATCCACGTGCACGGTCTGGAAATCCGGGTTCGCGGGCACCAGCTCGGCCTTGCGGCCGCGCAGCTTGAGGCGCTTCACCGTGACCTCGTCCCCCAGGCGCGCGACCACGAGCTGGCCGCTCTTCGCCTCGCGCGTGCGGTGCACCACGAGCCAGTCGCCATCGAGGATGCCCTCGTCGCGCATCGAGAGGCCCTTCACCTGCAGCAGGTAATCGGCGCGCGGCCGGAAGAGATCGGGATCCACCGGATAGCGGCCGAGCAGGTTCTCGATCGCGAGGATGGGGCTGCCCGCGGCGACCCTTCCCACCAGCGGCAAGCCGCCCTCCTCTTTCACGCGGATACCGCGCGCGAGCCCCGCATCGAGCGCGATGGCGCCCTTGCGCTCGAGCGCCGCCAGATGCTTGAACACCGCGTTGGTCGAGGCGATGCCGAGCGCGCGCGCGAGCTCCGGGCGCGAAGGCGGCCGGCCATGCTCGGCGAGGTGCTGGCGGATGACCTCGAGGATCTCGGCCTGGCGGGAAGTGAGCGGCGTTTCCATGGGGAGGGCCGGGAAAAGCGGATGGTGACAATCCTATCACCCGCCTTTCCGGCGATGCAATGCGCCGACGCGCGAGCGCGCCTGATCGAGTTGGACTACCCGCCTCCCCCTTCCTGGAAGCGCGTGACGTAGGGCGCCGCGGAACGCGCGACCTCGTCGAGCATGCGCGCCTCCTCGGGGCCGAGCCGATGCGGCGTCATGAAATGCGTGGAGAGCACGCCCGCCATGCGCGCGTTGGCGGCGAAGAGCGGCGTCGATTGCACCGCCCGGTATCCCGACACGCGTGCCGCCTCGATGTAAGAAGCATATTGCGGATCGCCTTCCACGTCCTCGATCACGACGCGGCTATGCAGGCGCAGCGCGCGCGCCGAGGCCGATTCCTGCTCGCGCCGCACGATCGCGAATCGGTCCACCACCCGCCGGTCGAATCCACGGTGCACGACGATGTGCAGCCCATCGCCGCCCGGATCGAGGAGCCGCACGTTGCCGAGGCGCGTTTCGCAGAAGCGCAAAGCCTCGTCGAGCAGCTCGCCCAGCCGGAACTGCAGCTCCGCGCATTCGAGGATGGAGCACGGCGTGAACCAGGCGCGCAGCGCTTCGGCGACGTCCTCCGCGCCGAGCACGCGATCGCACGCGCCGGCGCGGATGATGGGCTCCGCCATTCCCCAATGCGCGGCGGTGCCGCGATCGAGCACGAGCACCGTGCCGCCGCGCTCCTTGATGGCGCGCGCGCCGGCGACGCCATCGCCATCGAAGTTGCCGAGCACCACGACGAGCGCACGCGCGCCATACTGCGCGGCGATCGAGCCGAGGAAATGATCCTGCGGTTGCAGCGCGGCGCTCTCCGGTCCGTAGGGTGCGAGCGTGATGGCGCGGTCCTCGACCACGAGTGGCGTCGTGCCGGGCGGCGCGAAGTACACGCACCCCGCTTCGATTCGATCGCCGGGGTGGACGGTGCGCAAATCGAGCCGCGTCTCCGCCGCGATCTGCACCGGCAGCGTGGCATTCCCCTCGGCGAGGCACACGACGGGAACCGCGAGATCCGCGGGCAGCCGCTCGAGCAATCGCCGCATGGGCATCACGCCCCGGGCCGCGGCGACGATCGCGACGATGTCGTAGCGCATCCGGGAATTCTATCCGACGCGCGTGGGCCCGCCCCTGCGCAAGGCGGCGGAGGGCATCTCGCCGAACTGGCGCCGATAGGCCGATGAAAAGCGGCCCAGGTCGAAGAAGCCGAAGTGCACCGCGGCCGCAGTCACGCTCGGGAAATCGCCCGCGAGTAGCGCGCGGCGTGCGAGATGCAGGCGGCGCAGGCGCAGGTAGCGCGCGGGGGTCGTGCCGAGCGCCTCCGGAAACAGCCGGTGCAGCGAGCGCGGGGTGGTGGCGAGCCCGCTGCACAAGTCGCTCACCCAGAGCGCATGGCCGCGCTGCATGCGCAAGTAATGCACCAGGCGCGCGAGCAGGCGATGGTCGACATGTTCCGCGCGCGGCGCGTGCGGGATCGACTCGAGCAGCGCATCGAGGAGCGCGCGCTGCAGCGCGGAGCGTGCGCCGCTGTCGTCGAGAAGCGACGGTTCGCGCGTCGTGAGCCGTCGTGCCGATTCGAGCGCGCGGCGCACGCGCGATGCGCCTTCGCCCAGCTCGAGCAATGCCACGCCGCGGCGCGGCGCGAGCCCCGCCTCGTGCGCGGCGCGCCGGTGCGTCTCGAGGAACACGGGAGGCACGGTGAGCGCGAGCCAGGAGGACGCGGGAAGGATGCAGGCGTAGTCCGCGCGGGGCGGCAGCACCGCGACCCGTCCGGCCGTGAGCGTCTCGCGATTGACGCGCCAACCGCGAGCGCCGCCGGCGGAGACAACGAGCAGCAGCGAGCCGGTCGGCATGGCGCCGACGCCTGCGCCATGGGCCGCCACGCGGCCCCACCAGAGCGTAAGCTTTCCGAAATCCGCCGTTCCGAGGCGCCACTTCGCGGCGGAGCGAGCGAATGGAAGGAAATCCAGGTGCGTCGCGCGGAATGCGGCGCAGCACTCCTCGATGTCGGAGTACTCGCGCTCGCAGGAGCGCGGCGGAGATGTGCCCAACGATGCGGACTCACGCGTAGGAATGGCTCGCAATATACACGTGTTAACTTTGTCCTTTTTTACGTAGTCCCCGCACGACGCGGCGGGCACGATTCGGACGACATGCGGAGGATGCGAGGTTCATCGGTTGGGAATGCGGAGCGGCGCGCGGTGCTCGGGTTCGGCATCAGCACGCTGCTGCTCGTGGTCCTCGGCGCGGCGCTGTACGTGACGAGCGAACAGGCGCGTGTCTCGGCCTCGCTCGCCGACCGTTCACTGCAGGTACTCGATCACCTCGCGCGCCTGGAGGCGGCGGTCAGCCGCTCGCAGGCCGCGCAGCGCGGAGCCGGGCTCTTCGGCGCGGAGCGCTTCGTGGCCGAGCGCGATGCGGCGCTCGACGATGCCGGCGCGCAAGTCGAGCGGCTCTCGCAGCTCGCGCTCTCCGGTGCGAGCCCGCGTTCCGAGGTGGATGAGCTGCGCACGCTTCTCGAGCGGCGCGCGCGGCGCATGCGATCCGTGCTCGAATCGTGGCGCGCGGGTGCGAAGCCGGAGCTTCCGCAGCCGGCGAACGGCCTCGACAAGCCGTACAGCGAACGCATCGGCGCCATCACGGAGCGCCTGCGCGACGCACAGCTCGCCGCGTTGCGCGCGCACCGCCAATCCGAGGAGACGCAGTTCCGCGTGATGTACGCGCTGCTCGCCGCTTCCGCCCTGCTCTTCTTCGCGGTGATCGTGCCGATCTACGTCGCGTTCGTGCGCCAGGCACGCTCGCGCCGGAATGCCGAAAGCCGCGTGGTGGAGCTCACCGAGAGCCTTCCGGGTGCGGTCTTCCAGGCGCGCCGCTGGCCCGATGGCCGCATCAATTACGAGTTCCTGAGCAGCAGCGCGCAGGCGGTACGCGGCATCGATGTGGATGCGGCGCTCGCCGACGCGAGCGCGGTGATCGAGACCATCCACCCCGACGATCGCAAGGCGTTCCACGAGTCGATCGCGTGGGCCGCCTCGCGCCTGCGTCCGCTCGACCTCGATTACCGCATCCTCCATCCGCAGAAGGGAACGCGCTGGATCCGCGCGGTTTCCTCGCCTTCGCGGCAGGCCGACGGCTCGGTGCGCTGGAGCGGGCACTGGGCCGACATCACCACGCAGAAGGAGATGGAAGCGGGGCTGCTGCGCGCGATGGAGGAAGCGGGCGCGGCGAACCAGGCGAAGAGCCGCTTTCTCGCCACGGTGAGCCACGAGATCCGCACGCCGATGAACGGCGTGCTCGCGATGCTGGAGCTGCTCTCCCTCACGCGCCTCGACGAGGAGCAGGCCGCGAGCCTCGCGGTGGTGCGCGAGTCCGGCCAGGCGTTGCTGCGCATCATCGACGACATCCTGGACTTCTCGAAGATCGAGGCGGGCAAGCTCGACATCGTGCCGCAGCCCGCGAGCATCGCGCGCATCGTGGAGCGCGTGGTGAACATCTATTCCGGCGTGGCGAGCGCGCGCGGCCTGGCGCTCACGACGTTCGTCGATCCGGCGATCGCGCCGGCGCATTTCCTCGACCCGGTTCGCGTGCAGCAGATCCTCGGCAACCTCGTGAACAACGCGGTGAAATTCACGCAGCAGGGCGGCGTGGAGCTCGCAGTGCGGCTGGTCGCGAAGCACGCGGACGAGGAAGTGGTGCGCTTCGAGGTGAAGGACAGCGGCATCGGCATGACGCCCGACGAGCAGTCGCGCGTCTTCGAGGCCTTCAGCCAGGCGAGCGCGGAGACCGCCGGGCGCTTCGGCGGCACCGGCCTCGGGCTCGCCATCAGCCGCCAGCTCGCGCGGCTCATGAACGGCACCATCGAGATGCGCAGCCGCGCGGGCGTCGGCACGGAGCTGCGCGTGACGCTGCCGATGAAATCCGCCCCCGTCGAATCGATCTCCGCGCAGGCCATGCCGCCGCTTCCCGCGGCGGCCCTCGCGCGACGCACGCCGCCGCAGGTCGATGTCGCGGCGCGAGCCGGAAGCCTGGTGCTCGTCGTGGACGACCATCCCATCAATCGCCTGGTGCTGCAGAAGCAGGTGAACGCGCTCGGCTACGCCTGCGAGACCGCGGAGAACGGCGCCGAGGCGCTCGAGAAGTGGCGCCGCGGCCGCTACGCGCTGCTGCTCCTCGATTGCAACATGCCCGAGGTGAGCGGCTACGACGTGTGCCGCGCGATCCGCGCCGGGGAAAGCGAGGAGGCGCAGCGCGCGCGCACGCCGGTCATCGCCTGCACCGCCAATGCGCTGGTGGGCGAATCGGACAAGTGCGCCGAGGCCGGCATGGACGATTACCTGGTGAAGCCGGTCGCGCTGGGCGAGCTCGCGGCGAAGCTCGCGCGCTGGATCGGCGCCGCGCCCTTCGAGCTCGCGACGCTCGAGGAGATCTCGGGCGGCGATCCGCTCCTCGCGCGCGAGATGCTGGAGCGCTTCCAGCGCTACAACGAGGACGACTCGCACCGCCTGCGCGAGGCGTGGCGCGCTCGCTCGCTCGCCGACATCGTCGCGGCCTGCCATCGCATCAAGGGCGCGGGGAAGACCATCGGCGCGCTCGCGCTCGCCTCCGCCTGCGAGCGCGCGGAGCACAGCGCACGCGCCGCCGACTGGGCCGGCGTGGAAGCGGGCATCCAGGAATTCGAGCGCGAGCTCGAGCGCGTCGAGCGCTACATCGCCTCGGCGAAGGAAGCCGCATGAGCACGCCGCTCGTCGCGACGGGGTTGCGCTTCCTGGTGGTGGAGGACCAGGGCTTCCAGCGCTGGACGCTCGAGCAGATGCTGCGCTCGCTGGGTGCCGCGCAGGTG
>JAICTR010000138.1 GCA_025936275.1 Burkholderiales bacterium | reverse complement strand
TTCCGCGTCGAGGTGGTTGGTGGGCTCGTCCAGCAGCAGCATGTCGGGCTTCGACAGCAGGAGCCGGCACAGCGCGACGCGGCGCTTCTCGCCGCCCGACAGGTTGACGATCTTCGCGTCCCACGGCGGCAGGCGCAGCGCATCGGCGGCGACCTCGAGCTGCGTCTCGAGCGTCGACGAGTCGGCCGAAGCGAGCACCTTCTCGAGCCTTTCCTGCTCCGCCGCGAGCTTGTCGAAGTCGGCGTCGGGCTCGGCGTACGCCGCGTACACCTCGTCGAGGCGCTTCTTCGCAGCGAACACTTCGCCGAGCCCTTCTTCCACCGCCTGGCGCACGGTGTGGCCCGGCGTGAGCTGCGGCTCCTGCGGCAGGTAGCCGATGCGGATGCCCGGCATCGGCGTCGCGTCGCCCTCGTAGTCCTTGTCGAGGCCCGCCATGATCTTCAGCACCGTCGACTTGCCCGCGCCGTTGAGCCCCAGCAAGCCGATCTTCGCGCCCGGATGAAACGAGAGCGAAATGTTCTTGAGGATCTGCCGCTTCGGGGGAACGGTCTTCCCCACGCGGATCATCGTGTAGACGTACTGTGCCATCGGGATTTCCAGCGAGGTGCCGCGAGAGATGCAGACCGCAAGAATAGCAAATTCAACGAAGCGGCGGCTTCGTTCAGCGGCGGGAACGATGTGGGAGCGGACGCCGAAGGCGCCGCTCAATACCACCGATCAAGGCTACGCGCCCAAAAAAAAACCGGCGGGATCTCTCCGGCCGGCCAAGAGCAGGTCAGGAAAACGGTGGGGCTAGCGGCCCCCGGCGGCGACGATCTCGCGATCGCTCAGCGCGCTCGCGCCGCTCGCGAAGCGGCCGGGCGCGCCGTACACGGCAACCTGGCGCGCGTAATCGTCCTTCACCCAATGGCCCGCGACCCACGCTTCGCGAGCGTCGCGGCGCTCCCAATGTCCGGGCGCCCAGATGTACCCGGCGCGCGGCGCGGGAATCTCCTCGGCGGCGGGCGCGACCGCGCGGCCGACGTTGGCATACCACTCGAAGTCGACGTCGGGCCACACGGTCCAGGCGAGCGCGGGCACCGACGCGCTCGCGATCGCGGCGGTCGCGAAGCCGGCATGGATCAGTCGCTGGATGGGGCGCATCGTGTCCTCGCACGAAACCGGGATACAAGGACACGTTACCGTCCGCGCGAAGCACGGGGTGCCAGCGGCCCACGGATTCTCCGGTCGGCCGCTGCTGACAACCCCTCGCTAATATTCGACGACGATGCCGCGCTCGCGCATGAGCTTCGACCACTTCGCCTGGTCGGCGCGGATGAAGCGCGCGAAGGCCTCGGGCGTATCGCCCGAAGGCTCGGCGCCGAGGGCGAGCATCTTCGCGCGCACCTCGGGATCGGCGAGCACCGCGTTGGCGTCGCGCGAGATCTTGTCGACGATCGCCTTCGGCGTGGCCACCGGTGCAAGGAGCCCGAACCAGCCGATCGCCTCGTAGCCCGCCACGCCCGCTTCGGCGACCGTCGGCAGCTCGGGAATCGCGGTGGCGCGTTGCGCGCTGGTCACCGCGAGGGCGCGAAGCCTTCCCGCCTTCACCTGCGGCATCACCGTCTCGCCCGGCGCGAACATCACATCGATCTGCCCGCCGAGGAGATCCTTCACCGCCTGGCCGGTGCCCTTGTACGGCACGTGCAGCATGTCGATGCCCGCCAGGGACTTGAAGAGCTCGCCGGCGAGGTGCGAGGCGGCGCCGGTACCCGAAGAGCCGAACGAGAGCTTGCCCGGGTTCTTCTTCGCGTACTCGACGAGCTCCCGGATGTTCGTCGCCGGAACCTTCGGATTCACGACCACGACGTAGGGCGACGCCGACACCAGCGTGATGGGCGCGAACTTGTCGACGTTCTTCGGCGTGAGCGAGGCGGTGGAGCTCATGAGCAGCATGTAGCCGTCGGCGGGCGCGGCTGCGACCACCTCGGCGCCGATGTGCCCGCTCGCGCCCGGCTTGTTCTCGACGATCACCGGCTGTCCCCATCGCTGGCTGAGGTACGGGCCCATGATGCGCGCGAGCGCATCGGTGCCGCCGCCCGGCGGGAACGGCACGAGGATGTGCACCGGCCTGGCGGGGAACGCCTCGGCGTGGAGCGCGGGCGCGAGGAGGCAGGCGGCGAGCGCGAGCAGCGTCGCGCGCGCCAATCGCATGGCGTTTTGCATGGCTCTCACGAATTCGCGGAGGGAGCGACGATGGTGGTGCGCAGCGTCGTGACGCCCTCGATGGAGCATTCCACGACGTCGCCCGGCTTGAGGTAGAGATCCTTCGCGTTCGCCTTGCCGACCGCCACGCCACCCGGCGCGCCGGTGGAGAACATGTCGCCGGGCTCGATCGGCATGGTGCGCGAGAAATGCTCGAGGATCGCCGGCAGCTTCCAGATCTGGTCGCTGGTGTTCACACGCATGCGCTCCTCGCCGTTCACCGAGCAGGTGAGCCACAGGTCGTAAGGATCCTTGATCTCGTCCATGGTGACGATCTCGGGTCCGAGCGGGCCGAAGCCGGGCGCATTCTTCGATGTCCAGAAGCGCGAGCCGGAAGCCACTTCGCGCTTCTGCATGTCGCGGTCGGTGAGGTCGTTCAGGATCGTCACGCCCACCGCGTAATCCATCGCGTCCTCGCCCTTCACGCCGAATGCGCGGCGCCCGATCACGAACACCAGCTCCGGCTCGTAGTCGAGGTGCTTCACCGGCGCGGGGATCGCGACTTTCGTGTCGTGACCCACGAGGCACGAGTTGAGCTTCACGAAGCCCGTGACCTCCTCGGGCATCTCCTTGATGAGGTCGTTCTTCCTGAGCTCCTCGAGATGCGCGCGATAGTTCTTGCCCACGCACAGGAACTTGTCGGGGTCGGGCACCGGGGGAAGGAAACGGATCGCGCGCTCCTCGAGGAGCGCGCTGGCGAAGCGGCCGGCGTCCGATTGCGCCTTGCGCGCGAGCGCCTGGACGCGCGAGAGCGCGCCGCGCCCTTCGCGGAACAGCCCCTTCATCGAGGCGGGAAGCGGCTCGCCGTCGACGCGGGAAGCGGATTCGATGTCGAGGACGCGGTGGCCGACCCTTACGCCGATGCGCGGTGCGGGAGCGGGCCCGGTTGCATAAGTGATGAGCCGCATGAAGCGGACATCATCGCCCGAAACGGCGGAAACCGCAAAGGAAGATGCCGGCGTCGCGCGCCGGCATCGGGGTGCACTTCATGGTCGCGGGCTCGCTCAGCGAAGCGATCCCACCGTGACGTTGGATGCGGCGAGCGCCGTGCCCCACGGCGTGTGCACGTGGCGCGGAAGGGTCATCGCGGCCGCCGCGACCAGCGTCGCGAGCAGAACGCGTCGGGTCCACATGGTCGATTCCTCGTTGCGCAATCTCGACATCCAGCTTAGGGGTGACGTCGCGCGCGCTCTGCCGGCCGCCGACCCTTGCAGGCGTCGGATGCGGCCGACGAAGCGCGTCGGCAATCGCGCGACTTACTGGCCGGGACCGGCGCCGGCACCGGCGCCGCCGCTGCCGGCCGCGCCCGCACCGCTTCCCGCCGCGCCCGGGCTGCCGCCGCCGGCGCTGCCCGGCGACCCGCCGGCCGTACCGCCCGCGCTACCCGCCGCACCGGCCGCGGCCGGACCCGCGCCCGTGCCGCCCGCGGTGCCCGCGGCCGCGCCACCCGGCGCACCGGCCGCGGCGCTCGCCGCGCCGCCGCCCGACGCACCCTGCGTGTCGTTGGTGGCGTTGCCCTGGCGCGAGCCGGTCATCTTGCAATCGGCCGGAAGGGTCGCGTGCAGGCTCTTGTCGCAGCGGTCGCCGATCGACTTGTCCTTGGCCTTGTCGGAGGCGCTCGCGTCCGCATCGGCGGTCTTGTCGCTGTGGCTGTAGTTCGTCTTGACGAAGCCCGACGCGGTCGAGCCGTGATAGCTCGTGCCGCTCACGTCGCTCTTGCTCTTCTTCTTGGCCTTCTTCGACTGGGTGCTGGTCGACTGGTCGCTCGACGCGGACTGGTCGCTCGAGCTCGAGCCGGTCGCGGTTTCGCTCGCGCTCGACTTCTGCCCCGAGTTCGTCGCGGCCGGCGTGTGGGTCGCGTTCTCGTGCTCGCGGCCCGACGCGCTCATGTTCGAGGTCGCGTTGTCGAGCCCGGTCGCCTTCGAGCCGGACGCGGTCGAGTTGTCGGCGCTGCTGCCGCTCGTCGAGCCGTTCGAGGAGGACGACGTGCTCGGCATGCCGCTCGAGGACGAGCCGCTCGTCGCCGCGTTGTCGCTCGAGGAAGCGCCGGTCGTCGCGCTGCCGCTGGTCGACGCGCTGCCGTTCATCGAGGAGCTGCTGCCCATCGAAGAGCCGGTGCCGGCCGCGGTGTCGGACGAGGACGACGGCGTGGCGCCCGACTTCGACGACGTGCCGCTGTTGTAGGTCTGGGACGTGGTGCTGCCGTTCGTACTGGGCGAGTTCTTGTTCTTGTGCATGTCTCCGAGCGCGAGGGCAGAGCCGCTCGCGAGCAGGACGACGGATGAAAAGAAAACAGGCGCGAGCTTGCGCATTTGGGCCTCCTGGTGTGGTTGGTCGATGCTTGCGGAAAGGCTCGCAGCAAGCGGCATGCCACGGCGCGACCGCGAAGCGAAGGGGTGAACGCGGGGCCGGACGAAGTTTTTACGGCGCCGCGAAACAAAAGTGCCGACGCTCGCGCGCCGGCACTCGTCGTGATGCTCCGGAATCGCTAACGCACGCGCGGATTGTTGGGCGCGCGGTCCACGCGGTTCGGAATGCCGTCGTTGTCGCGATCGAAATCGCGGCGATTCGGCACGCCGTCGTTGTCCATGTCGCGGTCGCGGCGGTTCGGGATGCCGTCATGGTCCGTATCGCGTCGCGCGTAATTGCGACCGTTCCACTTGTCGCGATGCCACCCGCCGCGCTCGAGAACCCAACGCCCGTCGCGATGCTCCCAATGCGACGGATGCCAGTACATGCCGCGCTTCTCGCGGATCCAATGGCCCTGGACCCATGCGTAGCGGCCATGGCGCCAATCCCAGTAGCCCGGCTCCCAGACATAACCATGGCGCGGGGCGGGCACGACTTCGTAGCGCGGCGCGGGCGGCGCCACGTCGAGGAACACGCCGACATCGGCCGCGGCCGGCATCGGAACGATGGCGCCGAGCGCCGAGGCGGCGAGCGCCGCGATGAGAAGCTTCGGTTTGCGCATGAGGAATCCTCCATGCTTAAGGATGTTCCAACTTACCGAGCGGCCGCGCGTGCGCTCTGCCGGGCTGCGCCCCATTCGACCGTCGGCGCCTTCCGACAACGCCCCGGCCGGACGCCGCCGCGCGCACTTCGGGTAAATTGTCGGTCTCTCCGAGGACAACGCCATGGCCCTGCTTTCCGATGACCCTTCCCTAGCACGACCCGAGCTCGAAGCCTTCTGGATGCCGTTCACCGCGAACCGCCAGTTCAAGGCGGCGCCGCGCATGGTGGTGAAGGCCGAGGGCATGTACTACACCACCGACGACGGCCGCCGCATCCTCGACGGCTTCGCCGGCCTCTGGTGCTGCAACGCGGGCCATTGCCGCAAGCCGATCGTCGAGGCGATCCAGAAGCAGGCCGCGACGATGGATTACGCGCCCGCGTTCCAGATGGGCCAGCCGCTCGCCTTCGAGCTCGCGAGCCGCATCGCGCGCATGGCGCCGGGCGCGCTCGACCACGTCTTCTTCTGCAACTCCGGATCGGAAGCGGTCGACAGCGCGCTCAAGATCGCGCTCGCCTACCACCGCGTGCGCGGCGAGGGCGCACGCACGCGCCTCATCGGCCGCGAGCGCGGCTACCACGGTGTCGGCTTCGGCGGCATCTCGGTGGGCGGCATCCCGTCGAACCGCAAGATGTTCGGCGCGCTGCTCGCCGGCGTCGACCACCTGCCGCACACGCACGACCCCGCGCGGAACGCCTATTCGCGCGGGCAGCCGCAGAATGGCGCGGAGCTCGCCGATGCGCTCGAGCGCCTGATCGCGCTGCACGACGCCTCGACCATCGCGGCGGTGATCGTCGAGCCGCTCGCCGGATCCACCGGCGTGCTCGTGCCGCCCAAGGGCTACCTGCAGCGGCTGCGCGAGATCACGAAGAGGCACGGCATCCTCCTCATCTTCGACGAGGTGATCACCGCGTTCGGGCGCCTGGGCGCCGCGTTCGCGTCCGAGGTGTACGGCGTGGAGCCCGACATGATCACGTTCGCGAAGGGCGTCACGTCGGGCACGGTGCCGATGGGCGGCGTGGTGGTCTCCGGCGAGATCCACCGCGCGTTCATGGACGGACCGCCGGGCGCGATCGAGCTCTTCCACGGCTACACGTACTCGGCGCACGTGCTCGCATGCGCCGCGGGCATCGCCTCGCTGCAGCTCTACGAGGACGAGAAATTGTTCGAGCGCGCGGCGCGCATGGCGCCGAAGCTCGAGCAGGCGATGCATTCGCTGCGCGGCGCGCCGCACGTGATCGACGTGCGCAACCAGGGGCTGGTGGCCGCGGTCGAGGTCGCCGCGCGTCCCGGCGCCGTCGGCGCGCGCGGCTACGACATCTTCCTGCGCTGCTTCGAGGATGGCGTGCTGGTGCGCCAGACCGGCGACATCCTCGCGCTCGCGCCCGCGCTGATCGTCGAGGAGGCGCAGATCGATCGCATGGTGGAGAGCCTGCGCAAGGCGTTGGGCGCGGTCGCGTGATGGGCGCCGCGCAGGCGAAGGTCGCGGTGGTCACGGGCGCCGGCACCGGCATCGGCAAGGCCGCGGCGCTCGCGCTTCTCGGGGAAGGATGGAGCGTGGCGCTCGCGGGACGGCGCCAGGAGATCCTCGATCGCGCGGCGCGGGAATCCGGCGCCGGCGAGCGCGCGTTGCCGGTCGCCGCCGACGTCGGACAACCGGAATCGGTGAAGAAGCTCTTCGCGGCGGTGCAGGCGCGCTTCGGCCGGCTCGACCTCCTCTTCAACAACGCCGGCACCGGCGCGCCGGCGATGCCGATGGAGGACCTGCCGTTCGAGAAGTGGCAGGCGGTGGTGGCGGCGAACCTCACCGGCACGTTCCTCTGCTGCCAGGAGGCGGTGCGCATGATGAAGGCGCAATCGCCGAAGGGCGGGCGCATCATCAACAACGGCTCGATCTCGGCGCACGCGCCGCGGCCGATGTCGATCGCCTACACGGCCACCAAGCATGGCGTCACGGGCATCACCAGGACCCTCGCGCTCGACGGACGCAAGCACGACATCGCCTGCTGCCAGATCGACATCGGCACCGCCGCGTCCGAGATGACCGCGCGCATGAGGTAGGGAGTGTTGCTGTCGAAAGGCGAGATGGCGGTCGAGCAGCGCATGGAC
>JAICTR010000242.1 GCA_025936275.1 Burkholderiales bacterium | reverse complement strand
TCGCCGATGCCGTAGATGCAGGAGACGGTCGCCACGATCACCGTGTCCTTGCGCTCGAGCACGCTCTTGGTCGCCGAGAGCCGCATCTGCTCGATGTGGTCGTTGATCGAGGAATCCTTCTCGATGTAGAGGTCGCGCGAAGGGACGTAGGCCTCGGGCTGGTAGTAGTCGTAGTACGAGACGAAGTACTCGATCGCGTTCTCGGGGAAGAACTCGCGGAACTCGGAATAGAGCTGCGCGGCGAGCGTCTTGTTGGGCGCGATCACGAGCGTCGGCCGCCCGGTGCGCGCGATGACGTTCGCCATGGTGTAGGTCTTGCCCGAGCCGGTCACGCCGAGGAGCGTCTGGTAGGCGAGCCCGTCGGCGAGGCCTTCGACGAGCTTCTCGATCGCTTCCGGCTGGTCGCCGGCGGCGGGAAACGGCTGGTGCAGCCGGAACGGGCTGCCGGGGAACGTGACGACATCCATTGGAGGGGGCGGTTTTTTGCGGGGAACCCGATATTTTAGCGGCTCGCGGCCCTGTGCCGCACCGCAACATCCCTTAAAATGGGGACGAGACGCCGCTTTTCCCACCCCGCAGCCCGGAGAACCCCATGTCGCTCGTCGCGAACCGCCTGAAGGTCATCAAGCCCTCTCCCACCCTCGCCGTGTCGGCGAAGGCCGCCAAGCTGAAGGCGGAGGGCAAGGACGTGATCGCCATGGGCGCGGGCGAGCCGGATTTCGACACGCCCCAGCACATCAAGGATGCGGCGATCGCGGCGATCAACAAGGGCTTCACCAAGTACACCGCAGCGGGCGGCACGCCCTCGCTCAAGAAGGCGATCATCGCCAAGTTCAAGCGCGAGAACGGCCTGGACTACAACGAGAAGCAGATCCTGGTCTCGTGCGGCGGCAAGCAGACCTCGTTCAATCTCTGCATGGCGCTGCTCAACCCCGGCGACGAGACGATCATCCCCGCGCCCTACTGGGTCTCGTACCCGGACATGGCGCAGATGGCCGACGCGAAGCCGGTCTTCATCCCGACCGGCATCGAGCAGGGCTTCAAGGTGACGCCGGTGCAGTTGAAGAACGCGATCACGCCGCGCTCGCGACTGCTGTGGCTGAACAGCCCGTCGAACCCCACCGGCGCCGTGTACAGCGCCGAGGAGCTGAAGGCCCTGGGCGCGGTGCTGAAGCAGCATCCGAACATCGTCATCGCGAGCGACGACATGTACGAGCACATCCTCTCCGATGGCTCGAAGTTCGTGAACATCGTGAACGCGTGCCCCGAGCTCTACGCGCAGACCGTCGTCATGAACGGCGTCTCCAAGGCATACGCGATGACGGGCTGGCGCATCGGCTATTGCGGCGGTCCGCAGGAGCTCATCGAGGCGATGGAGAACGTGCAGTCGCACAGCACCTCGAACCCGACTTCCATCTCGCAGTACGCGGCGGAAACCGCGCTCACCGGCGACCAGTCGTGCATCGAGCCGATGGCGAAGGCGTTCCGCGAGCGGGGCAAGTACGTCGCCGAGGCGCTGAACAGGATCCCCGGCGTGAAGTGCCTCACGCCCGCGGGCGCGTTCTACGCGTTCCCCGACTGCCGCGAGGCGATCGCGAACCTGCACAAGGCCGGGAAGATCGCGGAACCCACCGACCTCGCGCTCTGCGATTACCTCCTCGGGCAGCCGAAGGCCGTCGCGGCGGTGCCGGGCTCCGCGTTCGGCGCGGAAGGCTACCTGCGCATCTCCTATGCGACGTCGATGGACAACATCAAGAAGGCGGTCGAGCGCATGGCCGAGGCGATGGACGTGCGCGTCACGGCTTAGCGCTTGCAATTGCTTGCGGAACCAAACGGCGCTGCGAGCGCCGTTTTCAATGCGAACAGCGGAACGCGGCGAAGCGGTGTCCCTTCACGACCTCGCGGCCCGCGGGCCCTCTTCTCGTCGCTCCTCGGCGACATCGGAATAGCGCGCGGCTCACCGTGTTAACGGTGCGCAGTTGCGCGTCTTTCCCCTTCCGCAGCACGACTCGAGGAGCTCACCATGCGCAAAGTTTTGCTCGCAATCGCCCTTTCGCTCGGAATCACCGGTGCCGCGTTCGCCAAGGATGGCGGCGACCACGGCCAGGGCCACGGCAACGATGACGGCATGCGCTTCCGCGCGCATCTCGTCGGCGGCGACCTCAACGGCAATCCGATCGTCACCAACGCGACCGGAGAGGCATCGCTTACCGTCATCGACCACGGCACGGCACTTCGCTTCCGGGTCGAGATCGCGGGCATCCGCAACCTGTGGCAGGCGCACATCCACATCGCCGCGCAGGGACCGGTGGCTCCCAACCAGCCGGTGGGCCCGATCGCATTCTGGTTCGTGCCCTCGAGCAACGCGGCGCCCGACAGCAACGTCTCGGAACGCTTCGATGGCGAGATGAGCGGCGGCGTGATCATGACCAACGCGCAGCTCACCGGCCCGCTCGCGTTCGACCCGGCCAACGCGGAGAACACGGGCATCGCGGGGCTCCTCAAGGCGATCGGCGAAGGACGCGCGACGATCGTCGTGCACACCAACGACCTCGACAACTCCAACAACCAGGTGCCGGGCGTCTCGGGCGATTCCCCGGCGGGCGAGATCCGCGGGCTGATCCAGTGATGTGACGGTCTCCGGCCGGAGGCGCACCGGCCGGGGATCGATTCAGCGCGTGCGCATCTCCAGGAGCCGCACCGGCTCCTCGTGCGTGCGGCCGCACCAATCGAGCTTCTCGCGGATCTTCGCCGGAATCGCACAGGCGTTCTCCACGCGGCCGAAGCCGAGCCCTTCATAGATCGCGGATTTCGAGGCGAACGGAACGCAGTAGAGGAGCGTGCGGTCGGTGTACTCGACAAGGAATCCCACGATCGCCTTCGCGATGCCCTGCCCGCGGAATGCGGGAAGGACGTACATGCCGCCCAGCTCGCCGGTCGATGCGTCGATCGGGACCACGCGGCCGATTCCCGCGCGCTGATCGCCGATTTCCGCGATGGCGATCAAATCCGCGGCGGTCGATGGCAGGAACCGGATCTCCGCGTAGCGCGCGTTGATCCACTCGAGCTCCGAAGGTCGCGCGAGGCGCACGCGAAGGTCGCTCGCTTGCGCTTGCGTCATGGGCTTTCTCCGTCACGCGTCCAGCCGCCCTCGCCGCTTCGCGTATCGGCGTGCAGCGTGAACGTATCGCCGCATATCTCGCAGCGGAAACGATAGCGGATCGTGTTCGGAAGCGCACCCGATGCGAGCGAGGAATCGAGCGCCTCGCGCGCGGCCTGCGTGAGCGCGGGCTCGGCGATGCGGCTCAACACGCCGCGGTCCGTTTCCTCGGCGGCAAGTCGCACCGCGTGCACCAGGTCATCCGCGTTGCGGAAGGCGTGCGTCGAAAGCGCCCGGCACTCGTCGCATGCCATGGGAAGCGATCGCCGCGCTCAGCTCGCGGCGGAGCGCGCGGCGAGCGCCCAGATGGCGGCGCCGAAGGCAAGCGAAGTGAAGAACGCGGCGCGCGGGCGCGGCGGCGCCGGCTGCGCAACCTCGTCACTGCCCGGTTGCATGATCGCCGATCTCGATCACGAAGCGCCGCTTGGAAGGATCCGTGTACTCGAACGATCCGGCGCGCTCGCCGTGCGGGTGGTGCATCGACATCTCCTGCACGAACTTCGAGTCGGGCGTCCGGAAGTAGGTGATGCGCACCTGCGTCCACGCGCCGCCATCGGCCTCGACCGGCTTCGCGAGCGCCTCGACGGTGAGCCCATCGTGGAGCTTCAGCGTCACGGGTTTCCCGATCGCCGCCATGAAGCTGGGCGATTCCAGCACATGGCCATCCTTCTTCACGGTGAGGTGGAACATCACGGGTGCCTCGGCCGCGAATGCCGCCGAGGAGGCCAGCGTCACGAATGCTGCGGCGAGCGTTTTCATCATCGCGGCTTCTCCTCCTTTTTCGGCGCTGCGAGGACCAGGCCATACCGGGACATCACCGCCATGAGCGCGGCCTTGTCGGGCGGCCCTCCGGTGTTCACGGCGGCGGCGATATCCCTGAAATACTGCGCGCCGATGTCGGGTGATTGAACGATCAACGCGCGCGCGGACTGCGCAAATGGGTTCGCGAAGGCGTGCGTCACGCCTTTCGGCGTGCTCATGCTCTCGCCCGGCCCCAGGTCCCTGGTTTCCGCTCCGACCGTGTAGCGAAGCATTCCCTCCAGCACGTACACACACTCTTCATTGGCGGAGTGGCTGTGCGGCGGCGGCACGTTCGAGCCCGGCGGCACGGTGAGCTCGAACATGCCGATGCCGCCGGTGGCGGAACCGTCGACGAGGTAGTCGATGGTGAGTCGGCCGATTTGGGTTCGCGATGTGCTCATGATTGCGGCGGGTGCGCTGGCGTTACGCAGCAACGTCGATGTAGTCGACCTGGCTCGACGGCAGCGGGAATGGCACCCCATCTTCGCGCATGCCGGAAAGATGCAGCTCGATCGCCTCTCGAATCGCCTGCTGCGCCTCGGCCACCGTGCTTCCGGTTGCGATGCACCCAGGCAAGTCCGGCACATATGAGGAGTAGTTATGCGGAGCCTTTTCGATCACTACTGCATAGCGCATGGGTTGCCTCATTTCTCGAGTACGAACCGTTTCATGATGCTGTTTAGTGTACCCGGGGGCGATAGCGTCGCTGGGCTTGAGGTCGACATCCATTCCAACTTTTGCGTAACGTGCCTCCGTTGTTAGCCCAGGGCGTCTACTTTATCGGGTCAAGATTCCGGTCCGCTCCAACGCGTTGTTAGC
>JAICTR010000538.1 GCA_025936275.1 Burkholderiales bacterium | reverse complement strand
CAGGCGCGCGAGGAGGAGCTTCACGCGATCGCCGAACGAAAGCTCGGAAGCGGGCACGTCGAAGAAGACGTACACGCGCGCCGCGAAATCGTCGCCGGCTTTCGTCGCGAGGTCGGCGCGCTCCACCACGTGGTCCACCTTCCAGCGCCAGGTGAGGATCGGGCGGCGCGCGGCACCGACACGGACCTCGTGCGCGGCCGCGCCCGCTTCGCCCTGGGACGCGACGCGCAGCACCGTGGTACCGCTCTCCGCCACCAGCGCGAATCGCGGCGGCTTCGCATGCGGCGGCACCAGCTCGCGCCATCCTTCCGGAAGCCCATCGCGCGGCTTCTCGACGGAGAACGGCGCGATCGTGACGGGCGTTTCGCCGGCCGGCTTCGCGTTCATCGCGAGCGGCGCGGCGAGCGTGAGCGCGAGCATCGCCGCCCTCACGAGAGCACCTCGGCGAGCAGGCCTTCCCGCTGCAGCCGCGCGTAATCCTCGGGACGATCGACGTCCCACAAAGGCGCAAGCTCCTTCCAGCTCGCGCCGGCGGCCGCGAGGCGCTCGCGCGTCTGTCCCATCACCGCCGCGCTGCCCCATGCGACGCCCTCGAACATCTCGCGCAACGGGCGCGCGAGGCCGACCAGCACGTAGCCGCCATCCTCCGCGGGGACCAGCACCGCGTCGTGGCCGGCGAGCGCGCGCGCGGCGGTGCGCAAATGCTCCGCGGTGAGCGCCGGGCAATCCGCGCCGATGACGAGGAGCGGGGCGCCTTCTCGCGCCGCGCATTCGAACGCGTGCGCCATGCGCTCGCCGAGGTCGGCGCCTTGCTGCATGGCGAGGCTTACGCCGAATTCCCGCGCGCAGCGCGCGAAGAAAGGATCGTTCGTATCGGGCTGGCACCAGAGCGTGACGGGCCCGATGCGCGCGGCAGCCGCGGTGGAGAGCGCATGGCGCACGAGGCCCGCGTGCAGGCTCGCCGCCGCGTCGGCGCCGAGGATTGCGGCGAGCCGCGTCTTCACCGCGCCCGCCACCGGCGCCTTGGCGAAGACCGCGATCGCGGCCTCAGGCGGCGCGCCGGCCATCGCGATAGCGCCGCGCGAGGTGCTGCGGATCTGCGCCCAACGCATACGCGAGGCGCAGCCGCCACATGAGCGCGATGGTCGCGACCACGCCGTCGCGCTCCCAGCGCCGCCCCGAGGTCGCGACGCGCTCGCGCAGGCACGCGGGGCGCGAGACGCGCTTGAGCGCCTTGGAGAACGCGATGTCCTCCATCAGCGCGATGTCGGGAAAGCCGCCGGCGCGCTCGAACGCCTCGCGCCGCACGAAGATCGCCTGGTCGCCGGTCGCGATGCCGGTCACGCGCGAGCGCAGGTTCATGCTCCACGCGACCAGCGCGAGGAGCGGCGAGCGGCCTTCGATCGCGACATCGAAGCGGCCCCACGCACGGTCAGTCGCGAGCGCGCGCTCGATCGCATCGAACGCGCCTTCGGGAAGCCGCGTGTCGGCGTGGAGGAAGAGGAGGATCGCGCCGCGGCTCGCCCGCGCGCCCGCGTTCATCT
>JAICTR010000180.1 GCA_025936275.1 Burkholderiales bacterium | reverse complement strand
CGCCGCGATCCGGCGAGCATCACGACCCTGCGAGCCTTTCCCTTGAACGTCCAGACCGGCGCCCACATCCGCGCCAACGGCATCCGCCAGCACTACCTTCACTACCCGGGCCAAGGCGCGAAGCTCGTCATCGTCCCGGGCATCATCACGCCGGCGATCCTGTGGGACAACGTCGCGCGTTCGCTCGCGCCGGAGTACGACTGCTACATCCTCGATGTGCGCGGACGTGGGCTCTCGGAATCGGGCCCGCATCTCGACTACGGTGTCGGAAGCTGCGCGCGTGACGTCGCCGAATTCATCCGCGCGAAGCAACTGGGCAAGGCGACCCTCGTCGGCCACTCCATGGGCGCGCGCATCTCGGCGCGCGTGGCGCGCGAAGCGCCCGAGGTCGTGCGCTCGCTGGTGCTCCTCGATCCGCCGACGAGCGGACCGGGACGCCGGGCTTATCCGATTCCCAAAGCGCGCACGCTGGCGTTGTTGAGAACGGCAACGCGAGGCGAAGGCGATCCCGCAAAGCCGCCGCCGCGATGGTCCGAAGAGCTCCACCGCCTGCGCCTCGAGTGGCTCCCGACCTGCGACGAGCGCGCGGTGCACGTGACGTACGACGATTTCCACGGCGAGGATTTCTTCGCCGACGTGGCGAGCGCGAAGGTGCCGGTGGCGCTCATCTGCGCGGGCCAGGGCGACGTCGTGTCCGACGAAGACGTCGCAGAGCTGAAAAAACTCCAGCCGAACCTGCACGCGGAGCGCCTGCAAGGCGCCGGCCATCAACTGCAGGTCGAGGACTTCGAGGGATTGCGCAAGCTCCTCGGAGAAGCCTTGCGCCGCCACGACAAGCGGATCGAAAAGGACGCTGAATGACGATCGACGCGGAGAAGCTCGACCTCTTCACCCGCGAGCTGCAGCTTTGCGCGGTGAAGCCGGGCGAGACGGTGGTGGTGCTCACCGCCGATGACGAATGGCGCGAGCATGCGCAGATCTTCATGGTCGCGGCGGGAAACCTGGGCGCGCGGACCTTCAACCTCAACGTGCGCCGGGGACAGGCGAACGCGGTGGGCGTGCAGGGAAGGCACCCTCTCGTGGACAACGAGCTCGCCATGCGCACGCTGAAATCCGCGAGCCTCGTGATCGACATGGTGGGTCTCCTCTTCTCGCGCGAGCAGGCGCAGATCCAGGCCGCGGGCGCACGGATCCTGCGCGTGATGGAGCCCTTCCACATCCTCAGGCAGATGTTCCCCACCGAGGACCTGCGCCGGCGCGTGGAGCATGCGAAGGCGATGATGGAGAAGGCGCGCAAGCTGCGCTTCACGTCTGCGGCCGGCACCGACATCACATACCGGCTCGGCCAGTATCCGGTGATCTCCGAGTACGGCTACACCGACGAGCCGGGCCGCTGGGACCATTTTCCCTCGGGCTTCGCGTTCACCCAGGGCAATGACGGCGGCATCGAGGGCAGCGTGGTGCTGCAGCCCGGCGACGTCCTCTGCGCGTTCAAGAAGTACGTCGAGTCGCCGATCCGGCTGCGCGTCGAGAAGGGCATGGTCGTGGAGGTCGCCGGCGAAGGCCTCGATGCGGATCTCGTGCGAAGCTACATCGAGAGCTTCCACGATCCGCGCGCCTACGCCATCTCGCACATCGGCTGGGGTTTGAACGAGAAGGCGCGCTGGTACCAGTTCGCCGTGACGCGCGATCTGGCGAGCGAGCACGTGATGAACGCGTTGTCCTTCTACGGCAACGTGCTCTTCTCGCTCGGTCCGAACCTGGAAGTGGGCGGCAGCAACGACACCGCTTGCCACCTCGACCTCCCGATGCGCCGCTGCAGCCTGTGGCTGGACGACGTGCAGGTCCTGCGCGACGGAGATGTCATCCACCCCCAGATGCGGGTGGCGCGCTAGGCCCTAGGCGCTGCGCTTCCTGCGCGCGGCGGCGGGCGAAGGCGCCTCGAGGCTCTTCAGCGGCGCGGCATGCTCGAGCATCGAGGCATCGCCGCCGAGGCGCCGCGTGAGCTCCGCCGCGGCTTCGAGCAGCGCGCGCGACATCGCGGGACTCGCGTCCACCACGAAGCGCACCGCGGGCCCCGAGACCGCCATCGTGCCGCGCAGGCTTCCCTGCGGCCCGAACACGGGGGCCGCGATCGCCGCGATGTCCGGCTCGCGCTCGCCCACCGTCGCGATGAGCGGGTGAGCGGGAAACTCCGCCGCGTCCTTGAGCGTGCGGTCGAACGAGAGGAGCACGCGTCCCGCCGCGCCCTTGTCGAGCGGCAGCAGGTCGCCGATGTGGATGTGGTCGCGCAGCGAGCGCGGCGAATCGACGCGAAACAGGCACACTCGCAGGTTCTTTTCTCGGATGAAGAACGAAGCGCCTTCGCCGGTCGCCTGCGCGAGGCGCCGCAGGATCGCGGGCACGTGGTCGTCCATCCGCACCGCGGATTGGTACAGGCCGCCCCAGTGCAGGAGCATCGAGCCGAGCTGGTAGGTGCCGTCGTCCAGCCGCACGATGCAGCGCTCGCGGATCAGCGTCGCGATGAGCCGGAGGATCGTGCTCTTGTACATGCCGGTGCGCTGCGCGATCTCGTTCAGCGCGAGCGAGCCGTCGCCGGCGCGGAACGCGTTGACGATCGCGAACGCGCGCTCCACCGCGGCGACGCCGTCCTTCTTCTCTTTTTCCGCCGTCATCGTTCCGTCAGGTCGAATGCCGCGATTTTGGGTGAATCGCCTTGACACCGCATCGTACTGTACAACAGAATCACGTTCTATTATCGCAACAACGCTCGAATCAATCGAAATTTCGCCGGGCGACGGATCCATGGGTGGACGCGAGGAAGAATCGAAGCTGGGCGCGCGATCCCGTGCGGACGTGCGCCTCGATCGCGAGCCGCGCGCCGATTACCTCGAGAAGGTGACCGGCGCGGCGACGTTCGCGAGCGACGTCGCGGTTCCCGAGATGCTCCACGGGAAGATCCTGCGCAGCCCCTTGCCGCACGCGCGCATCCGCGCGATCGATGCGAGCGCGGCGCTCGCGATGCCGGGCGTGGTCGCGGTGCTCACCGGCGCCGATCTCCGGAACCTGCCGGGCGCGAGCAACCGCTGGGGCCTGTACCTGCGCGATCGTCCGGTGATCGCGCTCGATACCGTGCGCTACGTGGGCGATCCGGTCGCCGCGGTGGCCGCGATCGACGAAGCCACGGCGGAAGACGCGCTCGACGCGATCGCGGTCGATTACGATCCGCTCCCGCACGTGACGACGTCCCATGAAGCCCTGGCCGACGGCGCGCCGCTCGTCCACGCGGAGATGGACAAGCTCAAGGACTTCTACTTCCGCGGCGAGGCGTCGCCCGTCACGGGCACCAACATCTTCCAGCGCTGGAAATACGCCGCGGGCGACGTCGAGCAGGCCTTCGCCGGCGCCGCGCGCGTCTTCGAGGACACCTTCACCTTCCCGATGGTGTTCCACTTCGCGATGGAGCCGCATGTCTGCGTCGCGCACTGGAAGCCGGGCTCGCTCGAGATCTGGAGCGGCGGGCAGACGCCGAGCGCGATCCAGCGCGTGTGCTCCGATCTTTTCGCGATTCCGCTCGCGGCCGTGCGCGTGCATTCGCCCTACGTCGGCGGCGGCTTCGGCGGCAAGGCGTCGGTGAAGATCGATCCGCTGGTGGCCGCGCTGTCGTGGAAGGCGCGCAAGCCGGTGCGCATCTGCCTCTCCATCTCCGAATCGATGCTCACCGCGCGGCGCGTGAGCGCGGAAGTGACGCTCAAGACGGCGGTCGACGGCGAAGGGCGCCTCATCGCGAAGTCGGTGCGTTCCGTGGTGAACGGCGGTGCGTACGCGGATACCGGACCCGCGATCGCGATCAAGGCCGCGATCCGCGCCATCGGGCCGTACCACATTCCCAACCTGCACCTGGAAGCGCTCGGCGTGTACACGAACACCGTACCCGGCGCGGCGTTCCGCTCCATCGGCGGGCCGCAGGCGGTGTGGGCGTGCGAGTCGCAGGTCGATATCATCGCCGCCGCGCTCGGGCGCGATCCCGTCGAATACCGCATGGCGAACCTCGCGCACAAGGGCGAGACGATCAAGCCCGACCTGCGCCCGCTCGATGTGGACATGCGCGAATCGCTGCGCGAGGCGATCTTCGCCATCGACGAGCTGCCCGAGCCCGAGCACGCCGGCACCCGCGCGCGCGGCGTCGCGGTGGCGGCGAGCGATCCCGGCATCATGCCGATCGGCGGCGCGATCGTGCGCCTGCGCGCTGACGGCTCGGTGAGCGTGTCGGCGAACACCGTCGAGATCGGGCAGGGCAATCGCGGTGTGCTGCGGCTCGTCGCCTCGAAGGCGCTGCGCCAGCCGCTCGAGAGAATCACCGTCGCGGAGCCGGATACCGCGCAGGCCCCTTACGACTGGGGCACGGGCGCCAGCCGCTCCACGGTCATCATCGGCCTCGCGGTGCAGCTCGCGTGCGAGGAAGTCACGCGCCAGGTCGCGGAGACCGCGGTGCACGTGCTCGGCGGCGCGCCCGCGGACTATCGCCTCGAGGAGGGCCGCGTCGAAGGGCCTTCGGGCGGCATGGCGCTGCGCGAGTTGCTGCGCCGCTTCCAGGGCATCGATGCCGGTGAATTCCTCGGCGTCGGCCGCGTCACGCCCGCGACGAAGATCCGCGGCTTCGATTTCAGGCTCTCGCCGCTCTTCTGGGAGACGGCGTCCAACGTGTGCGAGATCGCGCTCGATGAAGCGACCGGTGCCATCCGCGTGCTGCGCGTCTCGGGCGCCGCGGACCTGGGCAAGGTCATCAATCGCAAGGCGGCCGAGGGCCAGGACGAAGGCGCCATCGTGATGGGGCTCGGCCACACGCTCTCCGAGGAATACGTGTACGAGGATGGCCAGGTCGTCAACGGGACGATGTTCGACTACCACGTGCCCACCTGGGTCGACAGCCCGCTTCACGTGCACAGCGTGTTCATCGAAAGCGGCGACGGTCCCGGGCCCGACGGGGCGCGCGGCGGCGGCGAGGGCGCGATCCTTCCCGTCGCGCCGGCGGTGGCGAATGCGTTGTTCCAGGGTTGGGGCGTGCGCGTGAAGGAGCTGCCGCTCACGCCGGAGCGCGTGTGGCGCGCGCTGCAGGCGGCGAAGCGCGAGCGCGCGGGACGCTGACGCGATGGAATTCAAGATGGACGTGACCCTTCCCGCCACCGCCGCCGAGATCTGGGGCATCTTCTTCGACGTGCGGCGCGTGGCGACGCTCATCCCCGGCTGCGAAAACGTGGTCGAGATCGCGCCCTTCCGCGAGTACTCGGCGGTGATGAAGCAGCGCATCGGCCCCTTCAAGCTCGAGGTGCCGACGCGCATCGCGGTCGAGAGCTACACGCCCGAGCGCGACGTGGCGTTGCGCGCGCAGGGGCGCGACAAGCTCACCGGCACCACGCTCGACGTGCACTTGGCAGTCGCGCTCAAGGAGAAGGGCGCCGAGTGCGGCGTCGCGGTCGATGCGCGCATGCAGGTGGCGGGGCGGCTCGCGTCGCTCGGCTACCCGGTGGTGAAGAAGCGCTCCGAGGAGATCTTCACCGAATTCGAGAAACGGCTGCGCGCGGAGCTCGCGCAGTTCGGTCCCGGCAGCGAAGCGGGGAGCGCCTGATGCGCCCGAGCCCCTTCGCGCTGCATCGCGCGGCGAGTGTCGGCGAGGCGCTGGCGCTCAAGGCCGAGCATGGCGACGACGCGTCGTTCTACGCGGGCGGCACCGAGCTCCTCGTGGCGCTGAAGGCGCGCGTGCTGCGCTACGGCCACCTCATCGACATCAAGCCGCTCGCGGAGCTGCGCGCGATCGAGGCGAAGGAAGACGGCACGCTCGCGATCGGTGCGTTGTGCACGCATCACGCCATCGCGACCCATCCGCTGGTGAGGAAGCTCCTGCCCGCTTACGCGGCGTTGAGCGCCGATGTCGGCAACATCCGCGTGCGCATGGCGGGCACGATCGGCGGCGTGCTCTGCTTCGCCGAGCCCCACGCGGATGCGCCGACGCTCCTCGCCGCGCTCGATGCGCGCGTGCGGCTTTCTGGAAGCGAAGGCGAGCGCACGGTGCCGTCGCGCGAGTTCCACCTCGGCGAGTTCACCACCGCGCGGCGCGACGACGAGCTCCTCACCGCGATCGAGGTGCCGCCGCTCGGCGCGGGCGACCGCGCGGCCTATCGCTGCTTCCGCCACACCGAGCGTCCCGCGGTGGGCGTGGCGGCGGTATGGAAAACGCGCGCGCCGCGGCGCCTCGACCTCTGGGTGGGCGCGATCGGAGGCGTTCCGACGCGCATGACGAAATCCGAGAACGCCGCGATGCAGTTGCCCGCGGATTTGCGAGCGAGCGAGGCGTGGGAGCGCCTGCAACCCATGGTCGAGGAGGAGGCGCAGGCGCTCGAAGCCT
>JAICTR010000135.1 GCA_025936275.1 Burkholderiales bacterium | reverse complement strand
GGCTGGTGGCGCTGGAGGCGCAGAAGACGCGCTTCCTGCAGCACATCTCGCACGAGCTGAAGACGCCGCTCACGGCGCTGCGCGAAGGCTCGGACCTCCTTTCCTCGGGCGTGGTCGGGAACCTCAACGCCGAGCAGCGCGAGATCGCGCGCATCCTGCAGGAGAACTCGATCGAGCTGAGGAAGCTCATCGAGGGGCTGCTCAACTACAGCGCCGTGCACGCGCAGGCGTCGTACCTCGACGCGAAGATCGTCCCGCTGCGCGAGGTGGTGCGGCGCGTCGTGAACGACCGCAAGCTCGCCATCGTCGCGAAGGGCATCCGCATCGAGCTCAACTGCGAGAACGTCGCCGCGTACTGCGACGAGGAAAAGGTGCGCGTGATCCTCGACAACCTGCTCTCCAACGCGGTCAAGTACTCGCCGGAGCTGGGCCTCGTCTCGATCAAGCTCTACAAGGATCGCGGCGACGCGGTGTTCGAGGTGATGGACGAAGGTCCCGGCATCGCCGCGCATGATCGCGAGCGCATCTTCGAGGCGTTCTACCGCGGCATCGACGCGCCCGCCTCGGCGGTGAAGGGAAGCGGCCTCGGGCTTTCCATCGTCAAGGAATACGTCGCGCTCCACGGCGGCGCCGTCGAGGTGCTCCCCGGACCCGGCGCGCATTTCCGCGTGCGCCTTCCGCGCCGGCAGTCCGAGCCGCGGGAGGCGGCGGCGTGAAGCGGATCGCGCTCCTCGTCGCCGCGCTCGCCCTCGCGGGGTGCGCCGCGCAAGGCGAGGCGTCGCGCCCGCCGCGGGTCTCGTCGACTCCGGCGGCCGAGGCGCTCGGCACCTACCTCGACGAGTTGCGCGGCATGAACGAGGCGCGCCTCGCGCAGGAAGCGTCGCGCCAACGCAAGCTCGCCGCCGCGGGCGCGAGCGACCTCGAGCGCGTGCGTGCGGCGCTCGCCATCTCGCTCGCCGCGCGTGCCGACGAGTCCGAGGTGCTCGCGCTGGTCGAGCCGGTCACGCGCCATCGCGACGCGCCCGCCGATGTGCGTGGAATGGCAAGCTTCTTGCAAGCCATGGCCAGCGAGCGCCGACGCCTGCGCGAGGGCGCCGCCGCGGCCGCGCAAAAGTTGCGCGACGAGCGCCGCGCCCGCGAGCAGGAAAAGCAGCGCGCCGACTCGCTGCAGGAACGCGCCGCGGACCTGCAGCAGAAGCTCGACGCGCTGTCCCAGCTCGAGAAGAGCCTCTCCAACCGACCCCCCACGAGCCGCTGAATGACGAACCCAGGAAAAGCCTCGCTGTTGCTGGTGGACGACGATCCGGATCTGCTGCATCTGCTCGCGATCCGCCTCAAGGCCAACGGATACGCCGTGACTGCCGTCGAAAGCGGCCGCCGCGCGCTCGCCGCGATCGCCGCGTCGCGCCCCGACCTCGTGCTCACCGACCTGCGCATGGAAGGGATGGACGGCATGGCGCTCTTCCAGGAGATCCAGTCCGCGTACCCGGGGCTGCCGGTGATCATCCTCACCGCGCACGGCACGATTCCCGATGCGGTCGCCGCGGTGAAGCGCGGCGTCTTCGGCTACCTCACCAAGCCCTACGATGCCGAGGACCTCCTCGCGCACATCGCGCGCGCCCTCACGCTGCACGGCGGCTCGAGCGCGATGCAGGCGGGCGTGGGCCAGGTGTGGCGCGAGGACATCGTCACGCGCTCCTCGCTGATGGAAGACCTCCTCGCCAAGGCGCAGCGCGTGGCGGCGGGCGATGCGAGCGTGCTGATCCAGGGCGAGAGCGGCTCCGGGAAGGAGCTCCTCGCGCGCGCCATCCATCGCGCGAGCCCGCGCGCCAACGAGCCCTTCATCGCCATCAACTGCGGCGCGATTCCCGAGACGCTCCTCGAGAGCGAGCTCTTCGGCCACACCAAGGGATCGTTCACCGGCGCGATCTCCGACCAGCGCGGCCTCTTCGTCGCCGCCGACAAGGGCACGCTCTTCCTCGACGAGATCGGCGACATGCCGCTGCCGTTGCAGGTGAAGCTCCTGCGCGTGATCGAGACGCGCGAGGTGCGGCCGATCGGCGCGACGCGCTCCATCGCCTTCGACGTGCGCATCATCTCGGCCACGCACCGCGACCTCGCGCGCGAGAAGGAAGCGGGGAGCTTCCGCGAGGATCTGTACTACCGCCTGAACGTCGTGTCGCTGAAGCTGCCCTCGCTCGACGAGCGCCCCGAGGACATCCCGCTCCTCGCCGAGCATTTCCTCTCCCGGCTCGCGCCGCGCTACGGGCGCGAGAAGGCCTCGTTCTCGCCCGAGGCGCTGGAGCTGCTGGTGAAGGCGAAGTGGCCGGGCAACGTGCGCCAGCTCTACAACGTGGTCGAGCAGTCGATCGCGCTATGCCCCACGTCGATCATCCCGCAGACGTTCGTCGAGCAGGCGATCCAGGTGGAGATGCACGAGATGACCTCGTTCGAGGACGCGCGCAAGCGCTTCGAGCGCGACTACCTCACGCGCATCCTCAAGCTCACGCGCGGCAGCGTCACGCAGGCGGCGAAGCTCGCGCGGCGCAACCGCACCGAGTTCTACAAGCTCCTCCAGCGCCACGGCATCGAGGCCGCGGTCTTCAAGGGCACGCACCAGAGCCACAAGGGGTGACGTAGCTGGATCGCCACGGCGCGTAGCTGTCGCTCCACAACGACTCGCGTTTTCGCTTTCGGCTCAAGGGCTTGCCTCGACCACGCGGCGAGCGCGTCGCTGCCCGGAGACACGGAGCGCGGTCCCGCCCCTCGAAGCCGCGCCCACCGCCCCTCTCAAGTGCTTGAATCTCAAGCTGCGGGACGAGTTGGCACTGCGCTTGCTAAATATTCGATGTGCGCCTTGTGGGGCAGATCTGATCTGCCCCGTTTTTTTTTCAGATCGCCTCGCGCACGCTCACCGAGAACATCCACGTCCGCGGCGGCGCCGGCTCGAAGTAGCGGCCGTTCGCCTCGTTCACGATCACCGAGCCGGCATAGCGCCGATCCGTCGCGTTCTCCAGGCGCAGCAACGGCTCGACCTCCATCCCGCCCAGGCGCCACCGCCAGCCCACGCGCAGGTTGAGAAGCGTCACCGCCGGCGCGAAATCGCTGTTGGCGTCGTTCACGTAGAGGCGGCCGACGTGCACCGCCTCGAGCGCGGCTTGCAGGCCGGGCATCGCGTGCGGCGCATAGAGCAGCTCGACGAAGGCGTTCCGCTCCGGCGTGCCGGGAAGGCGATTGCCGCGTGCGACCGGCACCGCCGCATCGCCGCTGCCGCTCGCGAACGGATCGTCGAAGCGCGCGCGCAGGGCGCTCAGCGCCGCCGTCGCGCGCCACTCGGGCGCGATCCAGCCGACATAGGAGAGCTCGATTCCGCGGCGCGTCGTGTGTCCCGCGTTGCGGAAGGTCGAGCGCCCGCCGGCATTGCGGTCGACCACGATCTCGTTCTCGGTGCGGATGTCGTAGAGCGCCACCTCGAGCCGCTGCCGGTCGGAGGCGCGCCACTTGGCGCCCACCTCGAGCTGGCGGCTGCGCGAAGCGGCGAGCTCGGTATTGAGGCCCGAGGCATCGTTGCGGTACGCGAGCTCGGTGAAGGTCGGCGTCTCGAAGCCGCGTCCGGCGTTGGCGTACACGTTGAGCCGCGGCGAGGCGTGCCACGTGATGCCGGCCACCGGGTTCGTCGCGCGGTAGGTGAGCACGCCGCTGTCGTCGGGATTGCCGGGCGCGATGTAGCGATCGGCGGTGTCGAAGCGCACGCGGCTCGCACGCACGCCGGCGATCGCGCTCCACGAGCGGCCGAGGTCGAGCGTCGCCTGGAGAAGCGCGTCGGTGTTGGCGACGGTATCGTCCTCGTCGCGCTTCAACGCGCCGCGTGCGCCGCCCACGTTGAGGTAGCCTTGGCGGTCGTCGCGCATGCGGTCGAAGTCGATCTCGGCGAGCAGCGTCGCCGCGGACGATTCGCCGAGCGCGGCGCGCCGCGAAGCCTGCAATGCCGCACCCGCGTACACGCGATCGAACGACACGATGCCGCCGCTCGAGGTCGGCGAGGCCTGCGCGGCCGGCGGCACCGAGAGCGCGTTGTCGAGGTTGCGCTCGCCGGCGTAGAAGCGCGCGGAAAGCCGCGTATCGGCATCGATGCGCCGCTCGACCACGGTACCCGCCTGCTGCTGGCGCACGGCCTTGCGCGAATCCTGCTGCAGCGCGAGCGCCGGGGCCTGGCGCGGATCGGCCTGCCACTGCGCGCGCGTGAGTCCGAGCGGATCGAGCGCCTCGAGGTCGAGCGCGTTCACCACGGTCGAGACGCGCGTGTCCGCATTAGGCTCCCACACCCACTTCGCGTTCGCCTGGGTCCGCTCCGCGGCGCTGTGCTCGCGATAGCCGTCGGTGGAGAAGCGGTTCGCGTTCACCGAATAACGGTTCACCCCGGAAGAGCCCGCGAAGCCCGCGCCATACCGGCTCATGTCGTAGGGGCCGAACGCCGCGTCGAGCGAGAGCGTGGGACGCTCCGCGCCCGCCTCGCTCACCACCTGCACCACGCCGCCCGCGGCGTTGCCGTAGAGGAGCGCGAGCGGCCCGCGCAGCACCTCGATGCGCGACGCGGCCGGCAGCACGATCGAGGACGCCTGTCCCTGCCCGTCGGGCATGGTCGCGGGGATGCCGTCGACGATCACGCGCACGCCGCGGATGCCGAACGTGGAGCGCGCGCCGAAGCCGCGGATCGAGAGCTGCAGGTCCTGCGCGTAGTTCTGCCGGTTGAGCACGCTGATGCCCGGAATGCGATCCAGCGCCTCGGAGAGGTTCACCTGCGGGCCGGCGCTGCGGATCGTCGATGCGTCGACCGCGCCGATCGCGGCGGGCGCGTCGAAGGCGCTCACCTCGCCGCGCGTCGCGGTCACCACCACCGGCTCCTGCGCGACGGGACCGCCCTCCTGCGCCGCGGTGCACATCGGCCACGCCGCGAGCGCGGCCGCGACGAAGCGGCCGAGCGGCGCCCTCAGTCGGCCTCGTCGATCCATGCCTGCTGTATCGCCTCCAGGATCTTCTCGCCGGAGCGCTTCGGGTCGTCGTCGAAGCCTTCGAGCTCGGTCACCCAGCGGTGCAGGTCGACGAAGTTCACGCGCATCGGGTCGATGCCGGGATGCGCGTCGGCGAGCGCGATCGCGATCTCGGCCGTGTCGGTCCATTTCATTTGCGGCTCTCCGAAACCTGGTTGATGGTGTAGCGCGGAATCTCGACCGTCACCGGCTCGCCGGCGAGCTTCGCCTGGCACGAGAGGCGCGAGGTGAGCTCCAGGCCCCACGCCTTGTCGAGCAGGTCGTCCTCCTTGTCGGTGGGCGGCTCGAGCGAATCGTAGCCCTCGCGCACGATCACGTGGCACGTGGTGCACGCGCAGGAGAGCTCGCACGCGTGCTCGATCTCGATGCCGTGGTCGAGGAGCGTCTGGCAGATCGACTTGCCGTCCGCGGCGTCGATCTCGATCCCCTCGGGACACAGCGTCTCGTGCGGCAGCACCGTGAGCTTCGTCATTTCGCCACTTCGTCGACGTTGCGCCCGGAGAGCGCGCTCGAGATGGCGCGATCCATGCGACGCGCCGCGAATCCCTCCGTGGCGCGGCTCAACGCGGCGATCGCGTCCTTCACCGCGCGATGGTCGGTGCCGGCGCGCGCGCGCTCGAGCGCCGCGATCGCCGCATCGACCGCCGCACGCTCCTCGGGCGGCAGCAGGTCGCCGTCCTTCTCGAGCGCGCCGTGCAGCGCGCCCAGGAGCGCGGCCGCCTCGACACGCTGCTCGGCGAGAGCGCGCGCGTCGCGATCCTCGCCCGCATGCGAGAAGCCCTCCTGCAGCATGCGCGAGATGTCGTCGTCGGAAAGGCCGTAGGAGGGCTTCACCACGATCGAGGACTCGACGCCGGTGGTCTTCTCGCGCGCGGCGACCGAAAGCAGGCCGTCGGCGTCCACCTGGAACGTCACCTGGATGCGCGCCGCGCCCGCGACCATCGGCGGGATGCCGCGCAGCTCGAAGCGCGCGAGCGAGCGGCAATCGCTCACCAGCTCGCGCTCTCCCTGCACCACGTGGATCGCCATCGCGGTCTGGCCGTCCTTGAAGGTGGTGAACTCCTGCGCGCGCGCCACCGGGATCGTGGAGTTGCGCGGGATCACGCGTTCCACGAGCCCGCCCATGGTCTCGAGCCCCAGCGAGAGCGGGATCACGTCGAGCAGCAGCCAGTCGTCGCCCGGCGCTCGGTTGCCCGCGAGCACGTTCGCCTGGATCGCCGCGCCCAACGCCACCACCTGGTCGGGATCGAGATCCTTCAACGGGGGCTTGCCGAAGAAATCCTGCACCGCGCGCTGCAGGTGCGGCATGCGCGTCGCCCCTCCCACCAGCACCACGCCATCGATCTCGCGCGGCTCGAGGCGCGCATCGCGCAACGCCTTCCGGGTCGGCCCGAGCGTCTTGCGCACGAGGGATGCCGTGAGCGCCTCGAGCTCCTCGCGGCGCAGCCTGAGCTGCAGCTTCTGCCCGTACGAAAGCGTGACCTGCACGTCCGCGGACGCCTCGCTGGTGAGCCGCTCCTTCACGCTACGGGCGGCCGCGAGCAGGCGCCGCGTCTCGCGGCTTCCCGCATCGGCGAGCCCGTGGGCCTTGCGCCAGTGCGAGGCGATGGCCTGGTCGAAGTCGTCGCCGCCGAGCGCCGAATCGCCGTTCGTCGCGAGCACCTCGAAGATCCCCTTGGTGAGCTTGAGGATCGAGATGTCGAAGGTGCCGCCGCCGAGGTCGAACACCGCGAAGGTGCCTTCCGATGCGTGGTCGAGCCCGTAGGCGATGGCCGCGGCGGTGGGCTCGTTCAGGAGCCGCAGCACGTTGAGGCCCGCGAGCCGCGCGGCGTCCTTGGTCGCCTGGCGCTGCGCGTCGTCGAAGTACGCGGGCACCGTCACCACGGCGCCGAAGATCTCGCCGTCCAGCGCGCGCTCGGCGCGATCGCGCAGCGTCTTGAGGATCTCCGCCGAGACCTGCACCGGCGAGCGCCGCCCCGCCTGCGTCTCGATCGCGACCATGCCCGGCGCGTCGACGAAGCGATACGGAAGCGCGCCGTATTTCGCGACGTCCGCGACGCCGCGGCCCATGAAGCGCTTCACGGAGACCACGGTGTTGGCGGGGTCGTCGGCCTGCGCCTCGCGCGCCTCGTAGCCCACGGCGACGCGGCCATCGGCGAAGTAGCGCACGATCGAGGGCAGCAGCGCGCGCCCCTCCTCGTCGGGAATCGCCGCGGCGATGCCACCCTTCACGGTCGCGACGAGCGAATGCGTGGTACCGAGGTCGATGCCGACCGCGATGCGGCGCTGGTGCGGGTCGGGCGATTGCCCGGGCTCGGAGATCTGCAGGAGGGCCATGTCAGGCGTTCAGCGCGTCGTCGATTTCCTCGTCGAGCT
>JAICTR010000045.1 GCA_025936275.1 Burkholderiales bacterium | reverse complement strand
CTGACCTGGACGAGTTCGTCCGATGCTTCAACCCGGAGAATCGGCACAAGCGCAAGGAAGGGCCACCCGACAGTCGCTGGCACTCGTTCACCTACGATGAGCTGCTCAAGCGCGACAAGCTGAACCTCGACATTTTCTGGCTTAGGGACAAGACCCTGGAGGACTCCGATAACCTGCCCGAGCCGGATGTGCTCGCGCAGGAGATCGCCGACGACTTGCAAACCGCTCTTGAACAGTTCACGTCGATCGCAGCCGAATTGAAACGCTGACTTACCGCGACATGGTGTCGATAGGCGTGCGCGATCCGACGAAAGTCACGCGCGCCGCTTTCCAGAACGCCGCTTCCGTCGCGGCGCTCATCCTCACGACCGATGCGATGGTTGCGGAGCTGCCGAAGGACGGCAAGGCCGCGGCCGCCATGCCCGATGGCGGCATGGGTGGCATGGGCGACATCGACATGTAAGCTGCGTCATTCCCGCGCAAGCGGTAATCCACGGTGGGCCTCCGCCTTCGCGGGCGACGAAATTCAAGCCCCGCTTCGGCAGGGCTTTTCTTTCTACACATACGGCACGACCGTCGGCGCGAGCCATTGCGCGAAGCCGTGCCACGCGGACGTCATTCCGATCGGGACCGCGAACGCGCCCGCCGCGAAGACCACCGGCGCCGCCCACATCGTCGATCGATGCACGCGGCGCAGCGTCGCCAGGTCGTACGCGACCACCAGCAAAATCAGCGTGGCGAGCCCGATCACCGCGCCCGCCGCGGTCGGGATGCCCACCTGCGCCCACGGCAGCCGGCCGAGCGCCGCATCCGAGAGACCGATCGTGGCGAGCAGCACGAGGCGCTTGTGCGCGTCGGGCCGCCGGCGCGCTTTCCACGCTGCGAAGATCACGATCGCGAACGCCGTGATGTTCCAGAGCGGGATCGCGAGGGACGTCGCCGCGTCGAGCGTGCCGATCCTCACGCCGCGCCCGAGCGCGTCGACCGCCGCGATCACGCCGAGCGCGATCATGAGCGGCGGAAGGCAGAACGCGGCGCTGCCGAGCGAGCGATGCCAAGCCACGCGGCGAGCGGAGACCAGCGCCGCCTGCGCCAGGAATAGGACCATCCAAGCGGTGAAGACGATGCCATGCACGGCGAGGATCGGGCTCGGCAGCGGCGCCTCGACGAAGCCCGCGCCGAAGAAGGTCCGGAAGAAGCCGATGAAGACCACGGCGCAGAGCAGGAGCGCCATGCCGCCGAAGAAGGCGCGCTCCGCGGTCCGGTCGAGCGGCCGGGTCATCCGCATCCGCGGACGGTCGGGGTACGATGGGATCGGGAATTCCTGGGTCGTCACGGGGTTGCTCCATGTCGGATGAAAAGCGGGTGTTGAGGATGACGTGTCCGCCGTGCGGGGAGGTGTTCGCGGCGGACGACGAGGAGGCGCTGATCGCGATCGCGGTGGAGCACGCGCGCAAGCTTCACGACGTCGATCTGCTCAAGGAGATGTCGTTCGACGAGCTGCGGCGAATCGTGCGTCGCGAGAACGAGTCCTACTGGGATCGCATCGGGCATCTCATCCCGGCCGGCATCCGCACGGTGCTCGACGAGCAGCTCTGCGCGCGCGAGCGCGAGATCGTGAGCTACGTCGTGCACGGCTTCGCCAACCGCGAGATCGCGCAGCGCCTGGGCATCAGCGAGCGCACGGTTTCCACGCACGTCGTGAACATCTACGAGAAGCTCGACGTGCACTCGCGTGCCGAGCTCGCCGCGCTCGTGCGCGCGACCGACCGCCTCATCGAGGCGGGGCTGCGGGCGGACTCGAAGTCCGAGTTCGGACCGTTCGTGCGGGCGAACGACGCGAAGGCGCGCTAGCTCGTTCATGCGAGCACTGTAGAAAACCGCGCCCGCGGCGCCAATCGAGTGAACGACGTATCTTTCGTCATCCCGGGGCATTCGCCCGGGCCTCTACAGCGGCGGCCGTGATTCTACCAAAGAGATCATATGATCTCTAAAGTAGTTGAAATCGCCCGCCCGATCCGGAACAATGGCGCATGCTCGAAAGCCTTCTCGGAAACAAGACCGCGGAGCGGGTCCTGCTCTACCTGGCCAATTACGGTCACGGCTATGCCCGGGAGATCGCCGCGACGCACGGCACCTCGGTCAGCGTCGTGTTGAAGCAGCTCTCCCGGCTCGAGGATGGCGGCATCCTGGTGAGCCGCATGCTCGGGCGCACTCGCGTCTATGAGCTCAATCCGCGCTGGCACTTCCACAGGGAGCTGAAGGCGCTCCTCGAGAAGGCGTTGGCGGCGTTGCCGGCGGAAGAGGTGCAGAGCCACTATCGCGCGCGCCGGAGACCGCGCCGGGCGGGTAAGCCCCTGTGGAACGGATAACGGCATCGACCGGCATCGAAGAGCTGGCCGCGATCGTTTCCGTGGCCCTGGAAGCCGCCGGCATCAGCGCGGTGCTGAGCGGCGGCGCGGTGGTATCGATCTACACGAACAACGAGTACCGATCGGGCGATCTCGATTTCGTTTCCCTCGATAGCACGCAGAAAATCGGCGATGCGCTCGCCCCTCTCGGCTTCCGGAGGAAAGGGCGGATGTTTTCCCACCCCCGGACTGCGCTATTCGTCGAGTTTCCTCCCGGGCCGCTCGCAGTCGGCGACGCGTTGATTCGCGCGAGGGAAGTCGCGGAGAAGCGCACGCCGGCCGGCACGATCAGGCTCCTCACTCCGACCCAGTGCGTGATGGATCGCTTGGCGGCCTATTTCCACTGGAACGATGCGCAGTCGCTCGACCAGGCGATCATGGTCGCCGCGACCCAGCAGATAAGCCTCGCCAGGATCGATGCCTGGGCGAAGCGGGAAGGGGCGAGCGAGAAGCTGCGCAAGTTCAAGCAAGCGCTGGCCATCAAGAAGCGTTCCCGGTGAAGACCTGTGCCGGGCAGCGATGCCGGGCGCCGCTTCCACGAAGCGCGGCGCCGGCATCGGAGTGCCCAGGGTCAGCGGCAGATGCAGCCCGCTTCGGCCGCATCGCAGCCGCAGGCGCTCGCGCATGCGCAGGCCGCGGGCATCGCTTGTTGCGCGGGGTTGCAGCCGCAGGTGCAAGCGGCGCCGGGGCAATTCGTGCAGGTGCAGCGGTTTTGGGTGGCGTTCATGATCGTCCTTTCGTCGAGAGGGATTGAGTGAATGGCGGAACGAGTCCGGTGAACGCATTCTCCCGATGCGGTAGCCCGGCGACTTGAACAAAACGGCTGACCCGCGCATCGCGCGCCTCGGCGGGGGCGTGGGGCGCATCTACCTCTGGGAGGACGCGAGCCTCTGGATCGGCCATGGCAGCGGGCGCGTGATGCCGCATGCGCACCATGCGGTGCAGCTCACGCTCTCCCTGGACGAAACCGTGTTCGAGCTTCACGAAGCGGGCTCGCCGCCGGCGCGATCGCGCTTCGCGCTCGTGCCGGCGCACCTGCGCCACGTCTTCAACGGCCGCGGCGGCCAGGTCGGCCACGTATTCGTCGCGCCGGAATCGCGCGAAGGCCGTGCGCTCATGGAGCGATTCGGCAAGGACGCGATCGCACGGCTGCCCGATGCGGACTGCGCGCCCGCTGTCGCCGCGATGGCGCGATCGTTCTTCGGCGCGCGCCGCGATGAGCAAGCGGTGACGAGCGCCGCCCGCACGCTGGTGCGCACGCTCGCGGGAACCGACGCCCCGCGCCCGCTCGACCCGCGCATCGCGAAGGTGCGCGCGCATGTCGCGCGCCACGCGGCGGGCAAGCTCGCGCTCGCCGATGCCGCGCGCGCGGTGCATCTTTCCCCCGAGCGGCTGCGTCACCTGTTCATGCAGGAGATGGGCACCACCTTCCGCGCCTACGTGGTGTGGCAGCGGTTGCTCCACGCGAGCGCGACGATGATGGACGGGGCGAGCTGGACGGAGGCCGCGCACGCCGCGGGCTTCGCCGATTCGGCGCACCTCAGCCGGTCGTTTCGCCGCATGTTCGGCGTCTCGCCCACCATGATCGTGCGCGACGAAATGCCCGCGGCGAGTGTCAGCCGAGCGATCGCATGACGCGCGAGATGAACCCGCCCGCGTGCGCCGGATCGATCCATCGCGCCACCGCGACCATCTCGCGATCCGGATCGATCCACACGTAGTTGCCGCCGGCACCGATCATGAAGAAGCTCGCGCGCGAGGCGTCGGCGAAGAGGCGCCCGTCGCGATTGAGCCAGGTGAGCAGCCCGTAGAAGCGCGCGATCGCGCACGGCTCCTGCATGCGGTGGATCCAATCGCGCGCCAGCAACTGCCGGCCTGCATGCTCGCCGCCTCGCAACAGCAGCTCGCCGATGCGCGCCTGGTCGCGAGCGGAGATCGAGACGCCCGCGCCCCAGTGCGTGCCGCCGGGCACCGATCGCATGCGCCGCCCGTCGATCTCGACCCACGCGTCGTCGTAGCCTTCCCAGCGGAAGCCCTCGCCGCCGCCGAGCGGGGCCAGCACCGATTCGACGAACACCTCGGGCAGCGGCCGGCGAAAGACGTGCAGGAGCGCCAGCGCGAGCTGGTTGATGCGCACGTCGTTGTATTCCCAGTACGTGCCCGGGTCGTGTAGCGCGCGCTTCTCGCCCTTCGCGCCCGCGGGCGGCTTGGGGTCGTGCGACACGCGCCGATTGTGGTCGACCTGGTCGGGAATGCCGAAGCACGCGCCTTCCCATTCGCTCGTCTGCGTGAGGAGGTGCTCCCAGGTGACCGCGCGGTTGTGCGCCGAATCGAAGCCGATGCCGGGAAGGCGCTCGGCGACGCGCTCGCCGGTGCGCAGCAACCCGCGCGATTCCGCGATGCCGGCCAGCAGCGCGAGATACGTCTTCGCGACGCTGAAGGTGAGGTCGGCGCGATCGGGCTCGCCCCATGCGACGGCTTCTTCGCCGCGAATGCGAATCACGCCGGAGACGCCGCCCCGCGCATGCACCGGGCCGCGCAGGCGGTTGAAGGGGGGCGGGTCGGCGTGGTGCACGCCCCAGCGATCGGGAGCGGCGGCGGGATCGCGCGGCCAGGGCACCTCGTGCGCCTGCGCGAAGGCGACGGCTTCGGCGAATCGATCCATGCCCGGATGATAGCGTCGCGCCCGGCGCGGCGCCGTTTGTGAAGCGTTTGTCACGAAACCGGCGCCTTCTTGGAACTTTCTGCGCTCCGTCCTGCACCGCTCGAACCAGCGCCGCGCGGCATGGAATCGAAGTCGCGCTCCTACGATGCCTCCACACACACAACAAAGGAGGCAACATGGCGCACAAGTTCCTTTCCATCCTCGCGCTCGCCGCGTCCCTCGGCCTTGCGATTCCCTTAGCGCTTCCGATCGCCGCCGAGGCGCACATGGTTCCGGCGCCCTGCGACTTCGTCACCGCCGGCGGCTTCGTCTTCAAGGACGACGGCGACATGGCGAATTTCGGCGCGCACGGCGGCTGCAAGAACGGCAAGTTCTGGGGCAACGTGAACTACGTCGACCACACCAACCAGTTCCACCTCAACGCGACGCGCATCACCGGCTACCTGTGGGATCCGGCGGATCCGAACGGCCGCGACATCTGCGGCTTCGCGCGGATCAACGACCAGAAGCAGGAGGTGATGTTCCGCGTGCACCTGGTGGACAACGGCGAGCCGGGCACGCACGACCTCTTCGGCATCCGCATCGACAACTGGTACGCGCCCGAGCGCTTCTACACGGTGACGTCGCGCGAGCTCGCCGACGGCAACGGCGGCGGCGGCAACGTGCAGCTCCACAAGTCGAACCCTTCGACCACCGCGGGGACGGGCTTCTTCCAGCTCGAGGAGTGGCAGATGTGCGGCGACCTCACCACGCCGTGAGGCGCACGGTCCGTCGCAACCAGGGCCCGCCTCGGCGGGCCTTTTCGTTTGGGCACCGTCATGCATAATGGGCCGACCCCGCGCCGGTGCGCGAAGATGACCGGATGAGGCACTCCCTCGCGTTCGCAGCGCTCCTCCTTCTCGCCGCCTGCACGGGCGGCGGGGGCGGAAGCGACGGCAACAGCGGCACGCCGTCGCCGCCTCCACCCACGGGCAACTTCACCGATCCCGTCGTCTATTCGTCCGCCGGCACGGCATCCCTGGCGAGCGCGCAGGAGATCGCCGCGGTCACGCACCACCCGTTCGTCCTCGGCGGCACGACGCTCGATTACACCGCGACGGCGGGGCACCTCACGGCCTTCGCGCTCGAGGGCGGCGCACCCGAGGCATCGTTCTTCTACGTCGCCTACACCCTCGACGGCGCGGATCCGGCCGCGCGCCCCGTCACCTTCTTCTACAACGGCGGGCCGGGATCGGCCTCGGTGTGGCTGCACCTGGGCTCGTTCGGTCCGAAGCGCATCGCGACCCACGCGCCATCGACGACGTTGCCCACGCCGCTCGCGCTCGGCGACAACGCCGAGAGCCTGCTCGATTCGAGCGACCTCGTGTTCGTCGATGCGATCGGCACCGGCTTCTCGGAGGCGATCGCGCCCAACGTGAACCGCACCTTCTGGGGCGTGGATGCCGACGCGGCGGCGTTCCGCGACTTCGTGATGCGCTACGTCGCGGTGAACCATCGCGACGCGTCGCCGAAATTCCTGTTCGGCGAGTCGTACGGCACGCCGAGGAGCGCCGTGCTCGCGGCCCTGCTCGAAAGCGCGGGCGTGCGCCTCGCGGGCGTGGTGCTGCAATCCTCGATCCTCGACTACAACGTCAACTGCGGCATCTTCACGCCGACCAGCGCGAGCTGCTACGGCTTCGTGCCGAGCTACGCGGCGGTGGGCGCGTGGCACGGCCTGGTGCAGCCGCCGCAGCCGGTCGCGCAATTGCCCGGCTACATGCAGCAGATGCGCACCGTCGCGAGCGAGGAATACGATCCGGCGGCGCGCGCCTTCCTCGCATCGAAGACGCCGCCGCCCGCCGCGCTGGTGGGCGCGCTCGCCGCCAACACGGGCCTCGATGCGGCGCACTGGAACGTGCGCTTCAACATGGATCCCGGCTACTTCCACGACAACCTGCTGCCGGGCTCGGTGATCGGCCTCTACGACGGACGCATGGCCGCGTTGCGCGGCACGCCGCTCGCCGCGCAGGGCGATCCTTCGTCGAGCTACTACGATTCCTCGTTCGCCGCGGCGATCACCGCGTACCTCGCGAACGAGCTGCATTACACGACGCCTTCCGCCTACGTGATGCTCGGCAACCAGATCAACATCTGGAATTTCTCGCACGCGGGCCAGCGCTTCCCCGACACGGTGCCCGACCTCGCCGCCGCGATGGCGTTGAACCCGGACCTGCGCGTGTTCTCGGCGAACGGCTACTACGACATCGTGACGCCCTTCTACCAGACCGAGGGCGACCTCGCGCGGCTCGCCGGCACTTCGAACGTCACCGTGGGCTTCTACCAGGGCGGCCACATGACGTACCTCGACGATGCCGGCCGCGCGGCGGAGAAGGCGGACCTCGCCGCGTTCTACCACCAGGCGGCGGCGAAGCAGGCGATCGTCGTTCCCACGCCCGCGCCGAGCGCGGTCCGCGAGACGCCGGCTTCGCACGCGATCATGCCGCAGGCGGTGTTCGAGACGACGCAGCGGGACCCCGCGCTGCCCGAATCGCTGCGCGCGCTCGCGCCCACGCCGCCGACGAAGGGCAAGGCGTTCGATGCCGAGGTTTCTCAACGGCTGCGCGATCTCTTCGACGCGGCGCCGGCGGCTACTCCCGGAAGGCTCACGCGCGCCGAAGCGCGAGCGGCGGGCCTGGGCTTCATCGCGCGGCACTTCGACGAGATCGATGCGGCGCGCGCGGGCTCCGTCTCCTTCGACGACTTCCGGACCTACCTCGAGCAGCGCAACGCGCGTCCGCGTTAGCGGCGGCGCGCCGTCAGTGGATTTCCGGCTCGCCGGTCGCCGCGCCCGCTTCGAGGAAATCGAAGTCGCAGCCCTGGTCGGCCTGGGTGACGTGCTTCAGATAAAGCGTCCCGAAGCCGCGCGTGAAGTGCGGCGGTGGTGGCTGCCACGCGGCGTGGCGGTGTGCGAGCTCGGCCTCGTCCACGAGGAGCTGCAGGCGGCGCGCGGGAACGTCGAGCTCGATGCGATCGCCGTCGCGCACGAAGGCGAGCGGGCCGCCGACGAACGATTCGGGCGTCACGTGCAGCACGCACGCGCCGTAGCTGGTGCCGCTCATGCGCGCATCCGAGATGCGCACCATGTCGCGCACGCCCTGCTGCAGGAGCTTCTTCGGGATCGGCAGCTGTCCCCACTCGGGCATGCCCGGCGCGCCGCGCGGCCCGGCGTTCTGCAGCACGATGACCGAGTCGGCATCGACGTCCAGCGACGGATCGTCGATGCGCGCCGCCATGTCCTCGTAGTCGCGGAACACCACCGCACGCCCGGCATGGCGCAGCAGGCGCGCCTCCATCGCCGGCGGCTTGATCACCGCGCCGCCGGGCGCGAGGTTGCCGCGCAGCACCGCGAGCCCGTCGTGGGGCACCAGCGGATCGTCGCGCGAGCGGATCACGTCGTCGTTCCAGGCCTTGGCGCCGGCGATGTTCTCGCCCAACGTGCGCCCGTTCACGGTCGGTGCCGAGCCGTCGATGAGGTCGCCGAGCCGCGCGAGCAACGCGCGCAGCCCGCCCGCGTAGAAGAAATCCTCCATGAGGTACTTGCCCGCCGGCCGCACGTTGGCGAGCACCGGCACCTTGCGCGCGAGCGTGTCGAAGCGGTCGATGTCGAGCGGCACGCCCGCGCGGCGCGCGAGCGCCACGAGGTGCACGAGCGAGTTGGTCGAGCCGCCGAGCGCGAGCACCGCCGTCACCGCGTTGTCGAACGCGCGTGCGTCGGCGATGTCGAGCGGCTTCAGGTCCTCCCACACCATGTCGACGATGCGCTTGCCGGTGAGGGTCGCCATCTGCGCATGGCGCGAATCGGGCGCCGGGATCGACGCCGCGCCCGGCAGCGTGAGGCCGAGCGCTTCCACGGCGGAGGTCATCGTCGACGCGGTGCCCATCGTCATGCAGTGGCCCGGCGAGCGCGCGATGCCGTCCTCCACGCCCTTCCACTCCGCCTCGCCGATGTTGCCGGCGCGAAGCTCGGCCCAGTACTTCCACGTGTCGCTGCCGGAGCCGAGGAATTGCCCCTGGAAATCGCCGCGCAGCATCGGCCCCGCGGGCATGAAGATCGCGGGCAGGTTCATCGAGAACGCGCCCATCAAAAGCGCCGGCGTGGTCTTGTCGCAGCCGCCCATCAGCACGCAGCCATCGGCGGGGTAGCTGCGCAGGAGCTCCTCGGTCTCCATCGCGAGGAGGTTGCGATAGAGCATCGTCGTCGGCTTCTGGAACGGCTCCGAGAGCGACATCGCCGGCATCTCGATCGGGAAGCCGCCCGCCTGCCAGATGCCGCGCTTCACTTCCTCCGCGCGCTGGCGAAAATGCGTGTGGCAGGGATTGATCTCGCTCCACGTGTTGATCACGGCGATCACGGGCTTGCCCGCGTAGTCCGAGCGCGTGTAGCCCATCTGCGCGGTGCGCGAGCGGTGGCCGAAGCTCCTCAGGTCGTTCACGCCGTACCAGCGGTGGCTGCGCAGCTCCTCGGGCTTCCTGCGCGGCTTCTGCGCCATGGCGTTCAGGCCGCGACCGGCGCGTGGCCGAGCGCGCGATCGTGCGCGAGGAGCGCTCTCGCCGCGGGCTGCACCTTCGCGCGCTCCGCCGCCGTGAGGTTGGAAACCATCGGCAGCGTCGGTCCCAGGTCGGCGATGCTGGCGAGCGTCACGCCGTCGTGCAGCACGCGGATCGGACCGAGCGCATCGCGCTGGTCCTCGAAGGGAATGTACGCCGCGCGGATCTTCGCCGCCGCGTCGTAGTCGCCCGCCTTGAGCAGCGCGAGGAGGCGCATCGAGCCGCGCGGCGCGATGCACACCGATCCCGAGGTGAATGCGCGCAGCCCGAAGTCGCGCCAGTGCACGATCGCCGGGCGCTCGCCGATGCCGCTGATGATGAGGCTGCGGTCCACCTGCTCCACGAGGTCGGCGAGATACGGATCGTCCGAGGGATGCTCGCGCACGATCGCATACTTGATCGCGCAAATGACGCCGTCCTTCGCGAGCGCGCCGAGCGTGGCGGGCTCGATGTAGCCCATGCCCTTCACGTACGCGACGATCGGCCGGCCGAAGCGCTCGGCAAAGCGGCGCAGCGCCGTGGCCACCCCCGAATCGTTGGAGGGCTTGCCGAACGGCAGCGCCATCGCGGTGGGGAACGCGAGGTCGCGCAGGATCGCCGCCTGGTCCATGAGGCGCCCGTAATCCGCCCCCGCCGAGGGAATCACCCAGGTGTCCGCACCCGCCGCACGTGCGACGAAATCGAGCGTCGCCGCGTATTCGGAAGTGGGCAGGTGGTAGAAGTTCGCGTTGCCGCCGTACATCAGCGTGCGCACGCCGCCCGATTCGAGGTGGCGGATCAACGCGCGGTTGGCCTCGGGCTCGAGCGCGAGGTCGGCGCGGCGCGCGAGCGGCGGGACCGCGATCACCGAGGCGGAAAGGTCGGCGGGCGTGACGGGCGTGGTCTTCATCTCGTTCCTCCTGCTCGTTGGATGCGCAATCCCAGGATGCGGCCGCCGTGGCGGAACACGAGGCCGGTGAACAGCACCACGACGATATACCGCACGGCGTGGGCGGCGGTCACGAAGGGGACGCCGAGGTGCAGCACCTGCGCGGTGATCGACATCTCGGCGATGCCGCCGGGCGCCGCGGCGAGGAGGCCCGTGCCCACGTTCACGCCCGCGAGGCGCGCGAGTCCCCAGCCGGCGAGCGCCGCGCAGCCGAGGATCACCGCGATCGAGGGAATCAGCGAGAGGACGAAGCGCGGCGCCTTCACCAGGAAGCCGCGGTCGAAGCGAACGCCGAGCGCCGCGCCGAGCAGCACCTGCGCCGCGCTCGGCAGCGCGTGCGGCACCGAGGAGAGCGTGATGCCGCGCACCGTGAGCGCCGTGGTGGCGAGGAGCGAGCCGATCATGTACGCGGTCGGCATGCCGATGCGCCGCGCCATCCATCCGCTCGCGGTGCCGATCGCGAGCAGCACCACGAGCCGCGGCGCGTCGAACGGGATCACGGCCGCCTGGTAGGTCTCGGTGGAGGAGAACCCG
>JAICTR010000271.1 GCA_025936275.1 Burkholderiales bacterium | reverse complement strand
TCGATGGTGCCGTGGAAGAGCCGCGCGCCGTAGTCGCGCTCGCGCAGCACGATGGTGTCGTTGTTCACCTTGCGCAGCCGCTTCACCATGACCTTGCCGCTGCGCGGGAAGAAATAGATCTTGCGCGGCCAGACGTCGAGGAGGTCGCGCGCGACGATCGGGATGCGCTCGAGGTTCAGGTACTCGACGATGAACTCGGCGTTCTGCTCGCCGACGTTGGAGAGCATGAAGCCCTGCAGCACGTTGCCGCCGCCGAAGACCTTCGCCTCGAGCCGGTCGCGCCGGCCGCCGAGCTTGAGGATCTGGTTGATGAGCAGCTCCATGGCATGCACGCCGTAGCGCCCGCCAGCGCTGATGTTGCCGTGGGAGCCGACGAGCTTGCCTTCGTCCGGCAGCATGAAGTGGTTCATGCCGCCGATGCCGGCCTCGCGGTCGCGCAGGCACGCCGAGACGCAGGAGCCCAGCACCGTCACGAGCGCCATGTCGCGGTTGGTCGCGTAGTACTCGCCGGGCAGGATCTTCGCCGTCTCGATCTTGAAGTGCGGATCGAAGTAGCGGTTCGGGACCTCGTCGCGCAGCGGATCGTCGTCGCGCATCATGAGGGCCTCCCTCTCCCTTGGGAGAGGGTCGGGGAGAGGGTCCCTGCCGCCCCCTTCGAAAGCTCGTACACCGTCTGCCCCTTCAGCCGGAAATACCGGCCGTTGTCGAGCAGGCTCTCGGCGTGGCCCGCGAAGAAGAGGCCATGCGGCGCGAGGAGCGCGGCGAAGCGCTCGATCAGGCGCGCCTGCGTGGGCTTGTCGAAGTAGATCATCACGTTGCGGCAGAAGATCGCGTCGAAGGGGCCCTTCACCGCCCATTCGCGGTCCATCAGGTTCACGCGCCCGAACTCGACGCGCTGCGCGAGCTCGCGGCGCACGCGGGCGCGGCCCTCGAAGCGCCCGGTGCCGCGCAGGAAGAAGGCCTTCTGCCGCTCGGGCGCGAGCTTCGCCACCGAGGCGAGCGGATACACCGCCTCGCGCGCGGTCGCGAGCACCTGGGTGTCGAGGTCGGTCGCGACCACCTCGAAGGGTGCCGCGCCGATCGCCTCGGCGAGGCACATGGCGATCGTGTACGGCTCCTCGCCCGTCGAGCAGCCGGCGCTCCAGACGCGAAACGCGCGGCCCTCGCCGCGCGCATGCGCCTGCGCGTGCTGCGCCAGGATGCGGAAGTGGTGCTCCTCCCGGAAGAACGAGGTGACGTTGGTGGTGAGCGCGTTGGTGCAGTGCTCCCACTCGGCGGGCTCGAGCTCGAGGTAGCGCACGTACGCGTCGAAGGACGCGATGCCGAGCGAGCGCAACCGCCGCGCGAGGCGCGCGTAGACCATCTCGCGCTTCGCCTCCGGAAGGCGGATGCCGGAGAAGTTGTAGACGCGCTCGCTGATGATGCGGAAATGCTCGCGGTCGAACGGAAACTCCCGCGTCGCCGGGGCGGCGGCGGCGAGCTCCGGGGCCGGCGCCGCTTCGCGCGTCATGCGGCCACCTTCATGCTCGCACGCGCGGCGTGCGTGCGCGTGACCGCGCTCACGTCGAGGATCAGCGCCACGCGGCCATCGCCGAGGATCGTCGCGCCCGCCATGCCCGGCACCGCGTGCAGGTTCGAATCGAGCGACTTCACCACGAGCTGCTGCTGGCCGATGAGGCTGTCGACGAGGAGCGCCGCGCGGCGATTGTCCACTTCCACCACCAGGCAGAGCGGCTCCGGGCGATCTTGCGCGGCGGGAAGGCGCACCACGTCCTCGAGGCGCACCAGCGGCAGCTGCTCGCCGCGTACCGCGACCAGCGACGGCTGGTTCACGATGGTGCGGATGTCGTTGGGGCCCGGCTTGAACGCCTCGGCCACGAACTCGATCGGGATGATGTATTGCTCCGCGCCCACCGCGACGATCATGCCGTCCAGCACCGCGAGCGTGAGCGGGAGCTGGATGGTGATGGTGGTGCCCTCGCCCTTCACCGACGAGACGAAGACGTTGCCGCCGAGGGAGGTGATGTTGCGGCGCACGACGTCCATGCCGACGCCGCGTCCCGAGACGTCGGTCACTTCCTTCGCGGTGGAGAAGCCGGCCTCGAAGATGAGGCCCCACACCTGCTCGTCGGTCATCGCGTCGTCGGCGGGCATGCCGAGCTCGCGCGCCTTGGCGAGGATGCGGTCGCGGTCGAGCCCGCGGCCGTCGTCGGTGACCTCGATGATGACGCTCCCGCCGCGGTGCGTGGCGCGCATGCCGACGGTGCCCTGCTCGGGCTTGCCGGCGCGCTTTCGCTCCTCGGGCGACTCGATGCCGTGGTCGATGGCGTTCCTCACCACGTGGGTGAGCGGGTCGACCAGGAGCTCGATCAGCTCCTTGTCGAGCTCGGTCTCGTGGCCCTGCGTGCGCAGCTGCACCTTCTTGCCGAGCTTGGTCGAGACGTCGTAGACGAGGCGCGGGAAGCGGCTGAACACGAACTCCATCGGCATCATGCGGATCGACATCACCGCCTGCTGCAGGTCGCGCGTGTTGCGGTCGAGGGTCGCGAGGCTGTGCGCGAGGTTCTCGTCCTGCTCGGCGGCGAGCGAAGCGACCGACTGCTGCATCATCGCCTGCGCGATCACGAGCTCGCCCACCAGGTTCACGATGCGGTCGATCTTCTCGACGCTCACGCGGATCGAGGACTGCTCGGCGCGCGCGCGCGCGGCTTCCGCGGCGCCCACGGAGCCGGGCAGCGGGTCGAAGAAGCCGAACTTGTCCGGTGCGGCGGGCGCGGCGGGCTGCGGCGCATCGGGTGGGCTCGCGGCGGGCGTCGATTCGAAAAGGCCATAGCCCCCGGCCTTCGCCGGCGCGGGCGCCGCGGGGGACGCGAAGAACGATTCCTCGGTGGGCCTGGCCTCGGGCGCTTCGCGCCGCGGCGCGGCCGCCTCGCCGGCGCGATAGCCCGCGAGCCGGTCGCGCGCGGCCTCGATCGCCGGATCGTGGCCGCGGTCGCCGGCCTTGAGGCGCTCGAGGTGCGCCTTGAAGGCATCGCACGAATCGAGCAGCAGGCGCACGGTGGAGGCGTCCGCATTGCCGCGTCCCTTGCGCAGCGCGTCGAACAGCGTCTCCATCTCGTGCGTCGCCTCGGCGAGCTGCGTGAAGCCGAAGGTGCCGCCGCCGCCCTTGATCGAGTGCGCGGCGCGGAAGATGGAATTCAGCAGCTCCGGGTCCTGGCGGCCCGAGTCGAGCGCCATCGCCATCTCCTCGATGGACTCGAGGTGCTCGCGCGCCTCGTCGAAGAAGGTGGCGATGAAGCGGTTCAGGTCGATCGGCATGGCGGTCCTAGCGCAGCACTTTCTGCACGACTTCCAGCAGCGTCGCCGGATCGAACGGCTTCACCAGCCACCCGGTGGCGCCCGCCGCGCGGCCCTGCGACTTCATGCTGTCGGAGGATTCGGTGGTGAGGAGGAGGATCGGCACGCTCTTGTAGTCGCGCAGCTCGCGCAGGCTGCGCACGAGCGTGAGGCCGTCCATGTTGGGCATGTTCTGGTCGGTGATGACCAGGTCCACGTTCTGCGCGGTGGCCCGATCGAGCCCCTGCGCGCCATCCTCGGCCTCGATCACGCGGTAGCCCGCGGACTCGAGGACGAAGGTCACCATCTCGCGCATCGTGGCGGAATCGTCAACGGCAAGGATCGTCTTCATCGGCGTCATTCCTTCAGAAAAGGTCCACGCTGCCGGCGTGATGCTTCTCGCCGAGCGGCGCGCGCGCGTCCTGGTCGATCTGCTGGATGCCCGCGACGATGCAATCGAGCATGGCGCGCGAGCGCTCGATCCAGGGCTCGGCCTGGTCGGGGCGCACCACCGGCGGCGCGGCGAGGGAGATCGCCTGGGCGAGCTTCTCGCGCATCTTGTCCACGCGCAGCTTCTGCGCGTCGATCAGCTGGTTCACCAGGTCGTGGGACTGCAGGTGCTGGCAGGCGCGATACAGGTGGTCGAGCACCAGGCCGTACTCGGCGCTCTTCTCCGGCCCCGCGCCCTCGTCGCGCTGCGCCGCGACGATGCGGTCGGCCGCGCCGCGGAACGCGGTCATCAGCTCGTTGGAGGCCTCGCGCAGCAGCGTCTGGCTGCGCGCGAGCTCGCCCGCGGTCACCGCGAGGCGCTCGTTGAGCGTCGTCGCGACGGTCACCAGGAGGTCGGCGGCCTGCGCCGCGTCCCTCGCGTCCGTCGTGCCCGTTTCCGTTCTTTCCATTCGTCTTCTCTCTCTTTCGCGCGGCGCCTTGGGGCCGCTAGTGCGCCACGGGAACCACTTCGAAACGGGAGCCGCCCACCTCGATCACGTCGCCCGCGCCGACCGGATGGCTTCCCGGCGGCAGCGGCGCATGGTTGAGGCGCGGCGCATGGGTGCCGCC
>JAICTR010000458.1 GCA_025936275.1 Burkholderiales bacterium | reverse complement strand
GTCGACCACGGCAAGACCTCGCTCCTCGATGCGATCCGCAAGGCGCGGGTCGCGGTGGGCGAGGCGGGCGGCATCACGCAGCACATCGGCGCGTACCACGTGGAGACCCCGCGCGGCGTCGTGACTTTCCTCGACACGCCGGGCCACGAGGCCTTTACGGCGATGCGCGCCCGCGGCAGCCAGATCACCGACATCGTCGTGCTGGTCGTGGCGGCCGACGACGGCGTCATGCCGCAGACCATCGAGGCGGTCAACCACGCGAAGGCGGCCAGGGTGCCGGTGGTGGTCGCGGTGAACAAGATCGACAAGCCGGAGGCGAACCCGCAGCGCGTGAAGAACGAGCTGCTCGCCCACGAGGTGGTCGCCGAGGAGTTCGGCGGCGAGACGCAGTTCGTGGAAGTGTCCGCCAAGACCGGGCAGAACCTCGACAAGCTGCTCGAGGCGATCCAGCTGCAATCGGAAGTGCTGGAGCTCAAGGCCCCGGTGCACGCGCCCGCGAAGGGCGTGGTGATCGAGTCGCGCCTCGACAAGGGCCGCGGCCCGGTCGCGACGCTGCTCGTGAAATCCGGAACGCTCAAGAAGGGCGACGTCGTGCTCGCGGGCGCCGTGTACGGCCGCGTGCGCGCGATGCTCGACGAGAACGGCAAGTCCATCTCCGAGGCGGGACCGGCGATCCCGGTGGAGATCCAGGGCTTGCAGGACGTCGCCCGCGCCGGGGACGACGTGGTGGTGCTCGCCGACGAGAAGAAGGCGCGCGAGATCGCGCTCTTCCGCCAGGGCAAGTTCCGCGACGTGAAGCTCGCCAAGCAGCAGGCGGCGAAGCTCGAGAACGTCTTCGAGCAGCTGCAGGAGGGCGCGAAATCGCTCACGCTCATCATCAAGGCCGACGTGCAGGGCTCCTACGAGGGCCTCGCGCATGCGCTCACCAAGCTCTCGACCGACGAGGTGCGCGTGAACATCGTGCACACCGGCGTGGGCGGCATCACCGAATCGGACGTGAACCTCGCGCTCGCCTCGAAGGCGGTGATCATCGGCTTCAACACCCGGGCCGACGTCGCGGCACGCAAGCTTGCCGAGCACTCCGGCGTGGACATCCGCTACTACAACGTGATCTACGACGCGGTGGACGACGTGAAGGCGGCGATCAACGGCATGCTCGCGCCGGAGCGCAAGGAGGCCGTGCTCGGCACGGTCGAGGTGCGCAATGTGTTCAAGATCTCGAAGGTGGGGACCGTCGCGGGCTGCATGGTGACCGACGGGCTGGTGCGGCGCGGCTCGCAGGTCCGGCTCATCCGTGACGGCGTGGTGATCCACACCGGCGAGCTCGATTCGCTCAAGCGCTTCAAGGAGGACGTGCGCGAGGTGAAGTCGGGCTTCGAATGCGGCCTCTCGCTCAGGAACTTCAACGACGTCCAGGTCGGTGACCATCTCGAGGTGTTCGAGGTGGTCGAGGTGGCCCGCACGCTCGCCTGAGGGCGTGCCGTGACCGCCCCGCGCCAGGCGCGCATCGCCGACCAGATCCAGCGCGAGCTCGCGGAGTTGATCCGCCTCGAGGTCCGCGATCCGCGCGTGGGGATGGTGACGCTCACCGGCGTCGAGCTTTCGCGCGACCAGTCCCACGCCAAGGTGTTCTTCACGGTGCTGGGGTCGCCCTCGGATGTGGAGCACGCCGCCGAGGGCTTGCAGCGCGCGGCAGGCTTCCTGCGCTCGCAGCTCGCCCATCGCCTCACCACGCGCACGGTGCCCGGTCTCGCATTCGCGTACGACGAATCGGTGGAGCGCGGCGCGCGCCTCTCGCGCCTCATCGACGAGGCGGTGAAGCCGCAGCCCGCGGCGCCGCGCCGCCCGCGCGGCCGCTCGGCGCGCTGAAAGGGGCCGCTTGGCCCCGCACGCCGCCCCCTGCGACGGGGTCCTGCTCCTCGACAAGCCCGCCGGCTACAGCTCCACGCAGGCGCTCGCGCGCGCCAAGCGTTTCCTCGGCGCGGCCAAGGCCGGCCACACCGGCACGCTCGACCCCTTCGCGACCGGGCTCCTGCCGCTGGTGTTCGGCGAGGCCACGAAGTTCTCGCGCTTCCTGATCGACGCGCGAAAGTCATACCAAGCGGTGCTCGCCCTGGGCCTCGAGACCTCGACCGGCGATCCGGAAGGCGAGGTGATCGCGCGGCGCGAGGTGGCCCTCGACCCCGCGCAAGTGGACCGGGTTCTCGCGCGCTTCGTGGGACGCCAGGCGCAGGTCCCGCCGATGCATTCGGCCTTGCACGTGAACGGCCGCCGCCTCTACGACTACGC
>JAICTR010000410.1 GCA_025936275.1 Burkholderiales bacterium | reverse complement strand
TCGGCCGCGTGGTCCACCTCGGAGACGAAATCGTTCTTCTGCTTGCTGCGGACCGTGAGCTTGTCCACGTCGAAGGAGGCGCGGTTGATCAGGGCGCCGGCCTTGCGCGCGGCCTTCACGGCCGTGTTGAGCATCGGATGCATGGGGGGGGCGGTTCGGGGGTGCGGCGGAAGGCGGCGATTCTACTATGAGCGGGCGGCTCGCTTGCGGTTCGCGCGCCGCGTGCCCGCCGCCTTCGCGGGCGGCTCGCCCGCGACGCGCCCGAAGTACGCCATGAGGCGCCCGACGTCGCGGCCGATGCGCCTCAACTCCCCGCGGTGGATCGAGGCGAGCTTCTCGAAGACGCGCACGCCGTTCGCGGTGAGGCGGATTCCCACCTTGCGCCGGTCCTCGGGCGAGGGCTCGCGGCGCACCATGCGCAGCTCCTCGAGCCGGTTCACCATCCCCACCGCGCTGTGGTGCTTGATGAGCATCTCGTTCGCGAGGTCGGTGATGGTGATGAGCCCGGGTCCGCCGTGGGCGCGCACCGCGAGGAGCGCCTGGTACTGCTGCTGCGTGAGGCCGACGCTGGTCGCCGCGCGCTCGCTGAAGGCGAGGAACTGGCGCAGCTTGAAGCGGAACGCGGCGAGCATCGCGTACTCGGAGCCCGTTAGCGGCATTCACCCTCCCGGCGCCGGCGTTGACATTCCATCGGCGTGCGATATATAAACACATATCGTAATACGATATAGTGCGGTTTCAGAGGCCGGTGCCTCGCCGCGGATCGCAAACCTTCAACAAGCGATCGAAGCGTCGACGAGGATCGGCGCCGCAAGACGTTGGGTTCACCGTGGGGCGCAAATGCGGAGCGCCGGGGGCGGCGCTCCGCTCTTTTTGATCCGATTGCCGCGCGCCTCGCCTTCCTCCCCTCGTGCAGAATGTCGCGATGCCCAGCATCGCGCCCACCGAACGCATCCGCATCGTCCTCGCGCGCCCGAGCCACACCGGCAACATCGGCGCGGCCGCGCGCGCCATGAAGACCATGGGATTCGCGGACCTGCGGTTGGTCGCGCCGCGCCACGCCCCCGATGCGCAGGCCGCCGCGCTCGCCGCGGGTGCCGCCGACGTGCTCGAAGCGGCGCGCATCGCCGATCGCCTCGAGGAGGCGCTCGCCGGCACCGTGCTCGCCGCGGGCTTCAGCGCGCGCACGCGCGACCTCTCGCACCCCCTGCGCGCCCTGCGCGACGCCGCGCCGGAATTGCTCGCGCGCGCGCAAGAGGGGCCGGTGGCGCTCGTCTTCGGCAACGAGACCTCCGGCCTCAGCAACGAGGAGCTCGGCCATTGCGCGATGCAGGTGGCGATTCCCGCCAACCCCGCCTACGGCTCGCTCAATCTCGCCGCCGCGGTGCAGGTCGCGTGCTACGAGCTCGCGAGCGCGGCCGGCCGCTTCGCCGTGGGCGAGGCGGGCGAGCGCGAGGCCGCGACGAGCGAGGACGTCGAGGCGCTCGTCGCGCATTGGGAGTCCGCGATGCGGGAAAGCGGCTACCTCGACCCGGCGCGACCCGGGCGGCTCATGGAGCGCCTGCGAAGGCTCGTCGCGCGTGCGGGGCTGGAGCGTGCGGAGGTGAAGTTCCTGCGCGGCATGCTCGCCGCGTTCGAAGCGCGCATGCGGCGCTGAAGGATCAGTCGTTCGCGGGCGCGAGCGGCCGCGCGGGCGCGAGCGTGAGCGCGAGGAGCGACATCGCCGCCACGATCGCCGCGCCGATCGCGAACGGCACGCGCACGCCGTCGCGCTCGACGAGATGGCCGCCGAGCGCCATGCCGGCGCCGAGGCCGCTCACGATGAACGTGGAAGACCAGGTGAACGCCTCGGCCGCGTAGTGCGAGGGCGCGAGCCGCGAGACGAGCGTCGACTGCGCCGCGATCGAGGGCGCGATCAGCGCTCCGGCGAGGAACGCGACCGCGGCGAAGAGCGCGGGCGGCCCGACCACGACGTGCAGCAGCAGCGGCAGCGCCATGAGCGCCATCGCCGCGGCGAATTGCCGCTCCACCGTCGCCTTGAAATGCAGGCCCCCGTAGAGCGCGCCGCCGAGGGCGCTGCCCATCGAGTTCACGCCGAGGAGGAGCCCGCCCACCGCGGGCACGCCGAGCGCGGTCGCATACGCGGGATAGCCCACCTCGAGGAAGCCGAACGCCATGCAAAGCCCGAAGGTCGCGCCGAACACGGTCCACAACCGCGGCTCGGTGAGGGGGCCCAGCAGGTGGCGCCGCACGCCGGTCTCGCGGCGAAAATAGCGCAGCGCGGGCGAGCTCGCGAAGACCACGATCGCGAGCACCGCCGCGCCGATCGCCACCGCGAACGCCGCGGTCGCGCCGGCGAGCGCGAGGATCGCCGCCATGATCGCCGGGCCGGTGGTGAAGTTGACCTCGATCATCACCGCGTCGAGCGCGAACGCGGTGCGCCGGTCCTCCTCGCGCTCGAAGCGCTGGCGCCACACGGCGCGCGTGAGGGTGGTGATGGGCGTCGCGAACGCGCCGGCGCAGGCCGCCGCCGCGACGATGTAGCCGAAGGGCAGGTGCAGCTTCACGCCGGCGAGCACGGCGAGGAACGCGAGCGGCTGCACGGTGCCGGTGATCCACAGCACGGGCGCCGGCCCGTGGCGATCGATGAGCCGCCCGAGGATCGGCGCGGTCACGGCGAGCGCGACGAAGTTCGCGCCGACGGCGGTCCCCGCGAGCGCGAAGTTGCCGAGCGACTCGCGCAGGAACATGAGCATCGAGAAGCCCACCATGCCCACCGGCATGCGCG